>DXLD01000066.1:0-8558 GCA_019414935.1 Streptococcus sp. | reverse complement strand
CGTCCCAGTCGTTTTCGTCCATACCATCTTCGATAGTGATGATTGGGTATTTGTTTACCAATTCTTCAAGGTAGTCGATTTGTTCTGCAGCAGTACGTACAGCAGCTCCTTCACCTTCAAATTTAGTGTAGTCGTAAACTTTACGTTCTTTATCGTAGAATTCTGATGAAGCACAGTCAAATCCGATAAATACGTCTTTACCTGGAACATATCCAGCAGCTTCGATAGCAGCAAGGATAGTTTCAACTCCATCTTCAGTTCCTTCAAAACGAGGAGCGAATCCACCTTCGTCACCTACGGCTGTTTCAAGACCACGAGATTTAAGGATTTTCTTAAGAGCGTGGAAGATTTCAGCACCCCAACGAAGAGCTTCTTTGAATGTAGGTGCACCAGCAGGTACGATCATGAATTCTTGGAAAGCGATTGGAGCATCTGAGTGAGAACCACCGTTGATGATGTTCATCATTGGAGTTGGAAGAACTTTAGTGTTGAATCCACCAAGGTAGCTGTAAAGTGGGATTTCAAGGTAGTCAGCAGCAGCACGAGCTACAGCGATAGACACACCAAGGATTGCGTTTGCACCCAATTTACCTTTGTTAGGAGTACCGTCAAGTGCGATCATAGCACGGTCGATTGCTTGTTGGTCACGTACATCGTAGCCGATGATTGCTTCAGCAATGATGTTGTTTACGTTGTCAACAGCTTTTTGTGTACCAAGACCACCGTAACGAGATTTGTCACCGTCGCGAAGTTCAACTGCTTCGTGTTCACCAGTAGAAGCTCCTGATGGAACCATACCACGTCCGAAAGCACCTGATTCAGTATAAACTTCTACTTCAAGTGTTGGGTTACCGCGTGAGTCTAGGACTTCGCGAGCGTAAACATCAGTAATAATTGACATTTTTTACTCTCCTTATGAGTTAAATTTTTTACACCTCTATAATACCTTAAAAGCCCTCCTTTTTCAAGAAAAAACGTTATCTTTGTGCAAATTTTCCTTAACTTTATAAAGTAATCGCTTTCTTTTGTCTGTTTTATTCTAACTTTTATGATATACTGTTTTCATGACAGATTTATCAAAACAATTACTTGAAAAAGCTCATGGTGGCTCAAAATTAAATCCAGATGAGCAAAGACGCTATCTTGGCACTTTTGAGGAAAGAGTTCTTGGATATGCAGATATTGACACAGCAAATAGCCCTCAGTTAGAAAAAGGCTTTTTATCTATTTTAGAAAACCTTCAGCAAAAAGCAGAACCACTATTTGTGAAGATTTCACCAACTATCGAATTTGACAAGCAAGTTTTCTACTTAAAAGAAGCTAAAGAAACTGATAGTCAAGCTACCATTGTATCTGAAGAGCATACTTCTTCTCCTTTTGGCCTGATTATCCATAGCAATGCACCAGTACAAGTAGAAGAAAAGGACCTTCGACTTGCTTTTGCAAAACTTTGGGAAGTTAAAGAGGAAGAACCATCCAAAGCATCCTTATGGAAGAAATGGTTTGGCTAAATCTTGCGCATATTTAATAAGTGCCCGATATTGGCTGCCGTGCGTTCCAGATAGAGACTGGCATTTTTCAAACTATCTTCTAAAGGTTCACTTTTCTCCAAAATAGAAAAGGCTGCTTGGATATTTTCAAATGGTAAGGGAGGTAAATCTTCAGCAAGACTACCGCAAATAGCAATAACAGGAACTCCGACAGGGGTTCTTTTTGCTACGCCTATAGGCGCTTTCCCAGCAAAGCTTTGACAATCTAGTCTTCCTTCTCCAACAATAACCAAGTCAGCATTTGAAACTTTCTTATCAAAGTTGATCAGGTTCAAGCAGGTATCAATTCCCGACACGATATTTGCCTGAGCAAAGGCACACAAACCAGCAGCAATGCCTCCACCAGCTCCTGCTCCTTTAATTTCCAATGTTACAGGTGAGGCTTTTTCATAAAAATCTTGGATTGCCTGATCTACGACTGCAAACATAGTAGGATGTAAACCTTTTTGCTTTCCAAAAGTGTAGGTCGCACCTTGTGGACCACATAAGGGACTCACGACATCTGCTAAAATACGAATTTGAACATCTTCAGGAATTTCATAGCGATTTTCTGTTGAAACAGAAGCTAATTTTAGTAAGGATTGACCGCATGCAGGCAAGACATTTCCATCCCTATCATAAAATCGATAACCTAAACCAGCAGCGATCCCAATTCCTCCGTCATTACTGGCCGTGCCACCAACGCCGATATAGATTTCTTTAATCCCTTGAGCAATGAGATGACGAATCAACTCTCCAATACCACAAGTCTGGATTTGAAGTGGATTTCGTTTCTCTAGCGGAATTTTTCCAAGGCCAACCAAGTCGGCGACTTCAAATAGTGCCAGTTGACTTTTTTGAAAATAGCGCATGGCTTCTTTTTGGCCAAAAGGGCCTGTCACTTGGATCCATTTTTCTTCAAGGTCCAGAGAATGTCGGATAGCATCTACAGTACCTTCTCCCCCATCACCAACAGGGCAGAGGAGACAGTCTACATCTGCTATCGATTGTTGGAAGCCTCTTTTTATTGCTTCAGCTACCTGTTGAGCGGACAAGCTTTCCTTAAACGAATCTGGTGCAATTACAATCTTCATATTTTCCCTCATTCTAAACAGTCAATCAAGGGAAGAACTTCTAAAAAATCCCTCTTGTCAACATGGTTTGGTATTTCTTGTTTCAGTACTTCTTTGGCACAAAAAGCAATTCCCAGTCCTGCTGACTTCAACATTAATAAGTCATTAGCCCCGTCACCGATTGCAACAGTTCTTTCTTGAGGAAGTTTTAGTTCCTCTCTCCATTTTTCCAGAGTCTCTTTTTTGATCTCGGGATTGATAATTTGCCCAACTAATTTTCCTGTTAAAAGACCGTCTTTGACTTCCAGTTGGTTGGCAGAGAAATAGGCAATGTCGAGGGATTTTGCTAATCTCTCAACTATTGGTGTAAATCCACCGGACACCAGACCAACTAGGATGCCATTCTTTTGGAGAATAGAGATAAATTTCTGTGCATTTGGCGTTAGTTGAATAGAGTTGAAGACTTTATCAAAGACTGAAACAGGAAGACCTGCCAACAAGGAAACTCTTTTTCTTAAACTGCTTTCAAAGTCCAACTCTCCTCGCATTGCCTGACTTGTAATCTGCGAAATTTCCTCCTCACGACCTGCCTCTCTACCCAAAAGATCAATCACTTCTTCTAGGATTAAGGTTCCATCAACATCCATAACACACAAACCTTTTACTTGAGACATCAGTTCTCCTCTCTAAACAGCCCAAAAATCGTATGAAATCATCATACGATTTTATCTATTAATTAACTAAACTATGGTACAAGTCAAGGTATGACTTGCAGGCTGTATCCCATGAGAAATCACACTCCATAGCTTGTTTTTGTAAGTTTCTCCAAACGTCAGGATGGTTTCTATACAAGTCCAATGCTGTTTGGAAAGTCCAATTTAACCAATAAGGAGATAGATTGTCAAAGCTAAAGCCCGTACCACTTCCTTCGATTGGATTGAAAGCACGAACGGTATCTCGTAAGCCACCAACTTCATGAACCAATGGCAAGGTTCCGTAACGCATAGCCATCATTTGAGACAAGCCACACGGTTCGAAACGACTTGGCATGAGGAAGAGGTCACAAGCAGCGTAGATTTCTTGAGCTAGTTTGACATCAAAAGTGATATTTGCTGATAACTTGTCTGGGTATATTTGAGCAAACCACGAGAAAGCACCTTCAAAGGCTGGATCTCCAGTTCCCAAAAGAACAATCTGAACATCATTTTGCAAGATATGATGCAAACTTTCGACCACCACATCAAAACCTTTTTGACGTGTCAAACGAGAAACAATTCCCACCAATTGCACGTCAGCTCTAACAGGCAAGCCAACTCTTTCTTGCAATTTTGCCTTGTTTTGGGCTTTCCCAGACAAATCTTCTTGATTGAAATGATAGTCTAAAAGGGCATCCGTCTGAGGATTATAAAGGTCAGCATCAATTCCATTCACGATACCAGAAACTTTACCAGACTCCATTCTAAGAATCTGATCCAAGTTACATCCGAATTGGCTAGTCATAATTTCATGAGCATAACTAGGTGAAACAGTTGATACACGGTCTGCGTAAAGAATACCAGCCTTCATCCAGTTCAGACAGTTGTTCCAGCGAAGGGTCCCATCTGCATAACGTTCAAAGCCAACTCCAAACAAATCCCATAACATTCCTTCTGAGAATTGTCCTTGGAATTCCAAATTATGAATGGTTAAAACAGTTTTAATACCTTGATAGGCTTGAATCCAACGGTATTTTTCCTTTAACAAGAAAGGAATCATAGCTGTATGGTAGTCATGAACATGGAGAAGGTCAGGGATAAAATCAATTCTTTCCATAGCCTCAATGGCAGCAAGTTGGAAGAATGCAAAGCGTTCTCCGTCATCAAAATCACCGTAAACATGCCCGCGGAAGAAATAATATTGGTTGTCAATAAAGTAGAAGGTCACACCGTTTAAGACTGTTTTCTTAATCCCACAATACTGTCTACGCCAACCGACACTCACCTCAAAATGAAAAACATCTTCAATCTGATTTCCAAATTTAGTCTCTACCATGTCATAGTAGGGGAGAATAACCGCAACTTCATGTCCCGCTTTTACTAGTGATTTGGGAAGTGCGCCAATGACGTCTCCCAAACCACCTGTTTTTGAAAAGGGTGCACCCTCAGCTGCTACAAATAAAATTTTCATGAATGAATATCCTCTGTTACTTTAGCACCTTTCTTAACGACAACTGGATGTTCTGCAGTTCCACGGATCACAACTCCATCCGCAACTTCTACACCCTTGTCCAAGATAGCATATTCGACCTGAGCACCTTCTCCAATCACAACACGAGGGAAGAGTAGACTATCTTTAACCAAGCTATCCTTGTGAACATGAATATTACGTGATAGAACAGAATTAGCCACTTGACCTTCAATGATACTACCAGACGCAAACTGAGAAGTGCTTACTTTAGATGTACTAGCATAGTAGGTCGGTTCTTCGTTTTTGACTTTTGTATAAATCTTTTGGTTTGGTGAGAAGAGAGCGTAGAATTTTTGCGATTCAAGCATATCTTTGTTAGCTTGGTAATAAGACTCTACAGAGTGAATATTTGCCAAATAACCTGTGTATTCGTAGGCAAAAGCACCTTCTTTTGCAGCCAAATCTCGTAAAACATAACGCAATTTCTCTGGATGTTCTTTCTTAGCTTCTTCTTCTAAGCGTTCAATCAACCAAGGGGTATCAACGACAAAGATATCTGTAGACATATTGTAGACTTCATCCGTTGATTTGCTATCAAAGAGTTTGTGAGAACGAACATGGTCTGATTCATCCACTTCCAAGATTGCATTTACTTCTGAAATGTCTTTCTTAGCTAGTTTTTTATAAACTACAGTGATAGGCCCCTTTGTTGTACTGTGTAGGTGGAATACTTGGTTCAGATCAATATTAATCAAAACATCACAGTTAAGTGACACTGTTTGGTTTGAGCCAGAACGTTTCAAATAAGTAAGAAGCTGATGGTAGTATTCTTTTCCAACGGTACTACTTTCCACACGGGTATTGTAAATACCAAGATAGTAGTGGCTAAGAAGAGTTGACAAGCCCCACTCACGCCCAGAACGGATATGGTCAAAGACTGAACTGATATTGTCTTGTTGGAAAATACCAAAGATACTACGCACACCAGCATTAGCGAGACTGGAAAGTGGGAAGTCGATCAAACGATATTTACCACCAAATGGCAAACTAGCTACTGGACGGTGGTCGGTCAATGTTGACATATCATGAAAACCAACTGTGTTTCCTAAAATGGCAGAATATTTATCAATCTTCATCTGTTGCTACCCCCACTACTTCATCATATCCTACAACTTGTACTTCTTCTGTTCCATCGATTTCGACACCATCAGAAATAACTGCACCTTCACCAATAATGGCACGTTTGATTTTAGCTCCCTGACCAACAATCGCACCACTCATGATAACTGAATCTACTACTTCTGCCCCTTCGCGAACTTGCGCCCCTGTTGAAAGGATAGAATGTTTCACAGTTCCATCTACGAAACAGCCATCGACAACCAAAGAATCTTCCACGTGAGCATTTGCACCAAGGAAGTTTGGTGGTGAAATCAAGTTTCTTGAGTAAATTTTCCACTGTCGGTTACGGCTATCCAAGGCATTTTCTGGAGAAATATACTCCATGTTGGCTTCCCAAAGTGACTCAATGGTACCGACGTCTTTCCAGTAACCATTAAATTCGTAGGCATAAACACTTTCACCTGACTCAAGGTAATTTGGAATGACATTCTTACCGAAGTCTGACATATCGACATTGCTCTTTTCAGCAGCAACAAGCATATTGCGAAGACGTTGCCAATCAAAGATATAAATCCCCATAGAAGCTTTTGTAGATTTTGGTTGTGCTGGCTTTTCTTCAAATTCAACAATGCGGTTATTAGCATCGGTATTCATAATACCAAAACGACTAGCTTCTTTAAGAGGGACATCTAAAACCGCTACTGTCAAGCTAGCATTATTATCCTTGTGAGACTGGAGCATATCATCATAGTCCATTTTGTAGATGTGGTCTCCAGATAAAATCAAGACATACTCAGGATTAACACTGTCGATATAATCGATATTTTGGTAAATAGCGTGACTAGTCCCTTCAAACCAACGATTTCCTTCACTTGCAGAATAAGGTTGAAGAATAGAGACACCAGAATTGATACCGTCTAGTCCCCAGCTTGAACCGTTCCCGATATGGTTGTTGAGAGCAAGTGGTTGGTACTGTGTAATGACTCCAACATTGTGAATTCCTGAGTTAGCACAGTTTGAAACAGCAAAGTCAATGATACGGTAGCGCCCACCAAATTGGACAGCTGGTTTTGCGATGCTTTGAGTGAGTTTACCGAGACGAGTTCCTTGCCCACCGGCAAGAATCAAAGCTAACATTTCATTCTTCATTTTCTACTCCTTTTTGGTTTTTACTTGTGACAATTTTAGTAGGTTTCAAGCGGCGCTTGATTTTCCATACACTTGCTCCCATAGCCGGTAGGGTAAAGGTCAAGGTCTGCTCATAATCTTTCCATAGTCCTTCTTGCGTTTGCACAGTTTGATTATGTTCTTTCCAAACGCCTCCCCACTCTTCTAACTCAGTATTCCAGACTTCTTCGTAAATCCCTGCAACAGGAAGTCCGATTGTAAAATCTTTTCGTTCAACAGGTGCCATATTAAAGATACAGACTAACATATCATCCTTCTTACCCTTACGGATGAAGGAAAGAACACTCTGGTCTCGATTATCCGCATCAATGATTTCAATACCATCATAGCTGGTATCAATTTCCCACAGACAGCGGTGGTCTTTGTAAAACTGGTTTAGCTGAGAAGTAAAATACTTCATCTTAGCATTCATTGGGTCTTCTAGGTTTGACCATTCCAACTGTTCTTCAGATTTCCATTCTAGGAATTGCCCATATTCACTACCCATGAAGAGCAATTTTTTACCTGGGTGACAAATTTGGTAGGTGTAAAGATTGCGCAAGCCTGCGAATTGATTGTAGCGATCTCCCCACATCTTGTGCATCATACTCTTCTTGCCATGAACCACTTCGTCATGTGAGAATGGTAGGAGATAATTCTCCTTGAAGACATACATAAAGCTGAAAGTCACTAGGTTAAAGTCATACTTACGGTAAATCGGATCTTCTTCGTAGAAACGAAGGATATCATTCATCCAGCCCATATTCCATTTGTAGTCAAAGCCAAGACCATCTGAATCCTTGGTGTCAGTAATCTGAGTAGCTGATGAACTTTCCTCAGCTATCATCATAACATCTGGATGAACTTGTTTAATGACATCATTCAAACGTTTTAAGAAATAATAGCCTTCGTAGTTTAAATTGCCACCATCCTTGTTTGGCGTCCATGGTGCATCATCATAATCAAGATAGAGCATATTGCTAACCGCATCCACACGAATACCATCTAAATGGTAAAAATCAATCCAAAACTTAATACTAGAAATCAAGAAGGACTGGACTTCATTTTTCCCAAGGTCAAAATTCAGTGCTCCCCAACCATAGTTATGAGCCTTATTATGGTCTTGGTACTCAAAAGTTGGAGTCCCATCATAATAAGCTAAGGCATCATCATTTATAGTGAAATGACCAGGTACCCAGTCCACAATAACCCCAATATTGTTTAAGTGACATTCCTCAACAAAATCTTGAAACTCTTCAGGACGACCATAGGCATGCTCTAAAGCAAAGTAACCCATAAGCTGATAGCCCCAACTCAAACCTAGTGGGTGAGACATCAAAGGCATAAACTCGATGTGAGTATAGTTCATCTCTACCAAGTAAGGAATGAGTTCATCTTTCAATTGAGCAAAACTATAAGGGCTGCCATCAGAATTTCTCTTCCAAGACCCAGCATGGACCTCGTAAATATTGACAGGACGCTCTTCAAAGCTCAAGCGTTTTCT
>DXLD01000065.1:0-8738 GCA_019414935.1 Streptococcus sp. | reverse complement strand
TGGGGGCCGTCTGACATTGACATTCATGTGCCTGGTGACCCTAGAGGTTGGGAAGCTCCTGACCATCTCAGAATCTATGACTGGGACAAGATAATGAAAGTGATGAATCACTTAGGTTACGCCTTAATAGATATTCATGAGCATGAATTCCAAAAGGATGGTCTGAGGGTTGAATTCGGAAGTATTGATTCTTTACCTGATTTTGCAGGAGTTTCGGAATCGGATATAGAGTTGATTCATCTCGAAAACAGCACTTTTCACGTTCCAAGTTTGGAACAGTTTTTAAGTATTTACAAGGCTTCTTCCCAAGATTCTTATCGAAATGAGCACAATAACAATAAGGATTTTAAAAAGATAGAGTGGCTGGAGAGACAGTTGTAAATCACCATTTGAAAAGTAGTTGGTTGTAAGGCTGGCTGCTTTTTTATTTATAGAACCAAACCACTTGAAACTGCGAACAAGCCTTGCAAATAAAATATGAAAGTAGTATACTAGAATCATAATCATGAAAACGTTTGCGTAAAATTTGAATTAATACTTTAGGAGACAAATTTATGGAATTAAGCGCTATTTACCATAGGCCTGAGTCGGAGTATGCCTATCTTTATAAGAATAAGATGATTCATATTCGGATTCGGACTAAGAAAGGGGATATTGAAAGCATCAATTTGCATTATGGTGACCCTTTTATCTTTATGGAGGAGTTTTATCAGGATACAAAAGAAATGGCCAAGATAACCTCTGATGCCTTATTTGATTATTGGCAGGCTGAAGTCAAAGTTGATTATGCACGTATCCAGTATCTCTTTGAACTCAAGGATACAGGAGGTCAAAGTATTTTGTATGGTGATAAAGGTTGTGTCGAAAATTCTCTAGAAAATCTCCATGCTATTGGGAATGGATTTAAGTTGCCCTATCTTCATGAGTTTGATGCCTGCAAGGTTCCTGACTGGGTTTCAAATACGGTATGGTATCAGATATTTCCTGAGAGATTTGCCAATGGAAATGCTCGATTAAACCCAGAAGGGTCATTAGACTGGGATTCATCTATCACACCTCAGAGTGATGATTTCTTTGGTGGTGATTTACGGGGGATTATTGACCATCTGGATTACTTGCAAGACTTAGGCATTACTGGACTTTATCTTTGTCCTATCTTTGAATCTACGAGCAATCATAAATACAATACGACAGATTACTTTGAAATTGACCGTCATTTTGGAGACAAGGAGACCTTTCGGGAGCTGGTCGAACAAGCTCATCAGCGTGGCATGAAAATCATGCTGGATGCTGTATTTAATCATATTGGTTCGCAATCTCCTCAATGGCAAGATGTTATCGAAAACGGTGAGGAGTCTGCTTATAAAGATTGGTTCCATATCCAACAATTCCCAGTGACAACTGAAAAGCTAGCCAACAAGAGAGAGTTGCCTTATCATGCTTTTGGTTTTGAAAACTATATGCCTAAGCTAAATACTGCCAATCCAGAGGTCAAGGAGTATCTTTTAAAGGTTGCTACTTATTGGATTGAAGAGTTTGATATCGATGCTTGGCGTTTAGATGTGGCTAATGAGATTGACCATCAGTTTTGGAGGGATTTTCGCAAGGCAGTTCTAGCTAAAAATCCTGATCTTTATATCCTAGGAGAAGTTTGGCATACGTCTCAGCCTTGGTTAAATGGAGATGAGTTCCATGCCGTCATGAATTATCCTTTATCTGATAGCATCAAGGAGTATTTTTTGCGTGGTGTTAAGAAGACGGATCAGTTTATCGATGAAATCAATGGTCAGTCTATGTATTACAAGCAGCAGATTTCAGAGGTTATGTTTAATCTCTTGGATTCGCATGATACAGAACGAATCTTGTGGACGGCCAATGAGGATGTTCAACTGGTTAAATCAGCCCTAGCCTTTCTCTTTTTACAAAAAGGAACACCCTGCATCTATTATGGAACAGAGTTATCCTTGACTGGCGGTCCAGACCCAGATTGTCGACGTTGTATGCCTTGGGAACGTGTATCAAGTGACAATGATATGCTGAATTTCATGAAGCAGCTGATTAATATTAGAAAACAAGCGTCATCAACCATTCAGCATGGCAAGTATAGCCTAAAAGAAATTAAAGCTGATGTAGTAGCCTTGGAATGGACATACGAAGGACAGGTCCTCAAAGCTATATTTAACCAATCAAAAGATGATTATCTTTTAGAGAAAGAAGCAGTAGCACTAGCAAGCAATTGCCAAGGATTAGAGAATCAGCTTGTCATCTCTCCAAAAGGATTTGTGATTTTTCATTAAAGAGCAATTAAGAGTGACAGGAAAATTGTAGTATAGAGAAGATTTTACAAACAGACTATTTGTCGTCTTGCTACAATTGGTATATAATTTAACTTAAAGAAAATAGGAGGACTGACCGAATGGAATTAAAAGATTTTACAGAAAAAGAACAGGAAATGATTAAGAAGGGGCTTACGACGTCTAAGATTAGTGACAAGGAAACTGCTGAAAAGATTCTTGCGCTAGTACCACAAGACTTGATTAAGCGAATCCCATTTTTCGTCAGAAAACATGCTACGACACGTACGATTAAACGCATTTCAATTGAACACCCTGAACTCTACGCTGCAGCTCAAACAAGTGGTGAAATTCCAGAAAAAGAACGCGAAGAATTACGTCAGATTATCACGACTATCTTTGAACAAAAGATGAATAAGCATAGTATTAAGTAGAGAATGAAAAAATATTTTATTGGCGGTCTGGGAAGCAATATCTATCATAGCAAGGATTTTCTTCAAGAACTAGATTCGCAGGTTTATTTTCTAAGTCCATATGAAAAGCATCTTCGAGATGAAACAGAATTGAAATTATGGTTTAAAAATGAGATTGTAGAAGGAGACTCTATCTGTCTGATAGGTCATTCTCTTGGAGGAGATTTGGCGCGTTATCTTGCATCGGAATTTTATGAAGTGACAAAACTGATTCTTTTGGATGGTGGCTATCTAGATTTAGATAAGATTTTACCTTTAGATGTGGAATTAGAGGAAACAAAAAACTATATTGAATCTCAAGTTGTTTCGGACTTAGATGTTCTTATTTCTAAAGAAAAATCTGAAGCAAAGCATTGGTCAGAAAATATGGAGGAAGCTGTAAGACAGTCCTATCACTGGAATGCAGAGTATAATAGATATGAGTTGGCTATAAATTATGAAAATATAGAAGCGATACTCCGTCTACGAAGAAAAATCCAAGCTTTTAAGAGAGAAGTGGGAGATACCTTGTTTATTAGTCCTCGCTATCCTAATGAAGCTACATGGAGAGAGGACGCCCTAAAAGAATTGCCAGACTATTTTGATACTATTTTTCTAGAAAACGTTAGCCATGAGCTTTATACTGAAGCACCCAAAGAAATCGCTAGTCTGATTAATGAGTGGCTCGCTTATTCTCACTGAGCTACTTATGTTATAAGATTTAAATCTACAAATCATTAATACTCAGATAACAAAAAACGAACAGGCTCTTTTTCTGTCATTCAGAAGAGAACTTGTTCGTTTTGTTTTTTATGTTTTTATCTCGTTTTTTAAAACACGCGATACACATAAGGATTTTCTGGTTTATCGACTTTTGTAAAGCTATCGATTTCCAAGGTTGGGAGGTTTTGTTTGAGTTCTTTATGGTAGTGATTGACCAGTTTTCCTTTGGCAGTAATCCAAGTGTTGTCCTCATACTGACGGGTATTTCCCTTGGTCAGCAATCCATAGACACCTGAATCTGCGATACAGTGAATAATGCCAAAGCGGAACAAAAATTGGCTATTGGCATGACTGGGGTCGTTATAGACAAAGCCTGTGAACTGGACTGTCTTACCCTCAAACTCATCTGGATAGTCGTAGATAGCCTCCATGACTTCCATATAGTTTTCATTAGTGATCTGAATACTATCTTGGGACAAGTATTTATCCGCCGCAGTTCGCATTTCCTTTTCATAAGCTGATTTTGAAAAATAAGAACTGGTATCTGGTTTCAAATATTGGCTTGTCGTTCCTTCACTTGTCTGAATGGCTTGATCCGTGCCTTCTGATAAGGGGAAGTGATAGCCTTTGGCAGAAACGGTCTGAGAATCCAAGCTAACAGTTGGAAAAGTTAAACCGACGACAAGTGGAATAGCCAGAAGAGCAACACTAGTAACCTTCGCCAATCGGCTGTTCAGATGACTGTGGGTTTTGACTTGCTTCATCCAGATATACAATTGAACAATAGCCAAGATAAAGGAAAGCACCATGGAAATATAGGCCAGATAGGAATAGTGCATGTTGATGTACTGGTTTAATTTTCCGGACAGATGGAGATAAATAGTCAATTCAAAATAGCCAGCTAAAACTAAAAATCGAATCATAGGATGACTCCAATCAAGAGAGAATATACTAAGACAACGAGTGTCACAATCGTAATGAAGTGACCGATAAATCGTGCTTTCAAGTAATTTTTCATCATGAGAATATTTTTGATATCCAGCATTGGACCAATAACGAGAAAGGCCAGAACTGGTGGCAAGCCGAAACTTGAGAGAAGAGAAGCACCGATAAAGGCATCCGCCTCACTGCAGAGAGAGAGAAGAAAGGCCAAAAGCATCAAGAGCAGGATGGCAAAAAGAGGGGTCGCACTAATAGAGGTCAGAATCCGAGTTGGAACGTAGACCTGTATCATAGAGGCAAAGAGACAGCCAAATACCAAATAGCGTCCCGTATCAAAAAATTCATCAATGGCCTGCACAAAGACCTGAAAAACTTTTTTTGCAGGGGTCAAGTGAGAAAAATCATGTTCATGACAGGCAAAACGATTTTCTTTTTGAATCGGTTCTTGCCAGAAAAATCCTAGAAAAATCCCAAGTATCACAGCCACAACGATGGAACCCAGAGCTCGTAACAGGGCGACGTGGAAGGAGTTGCCAAAGGCAGAATAGGTCGCAAATAGAACAATGGGATTTATAACAGGCGCTGTTACGAGAAAGGGAACAGCCGTGTAACTAGGAACCTTCTTTTCCAGAAAACGATTGATAATGGGGACGATCCCACATTCGCAAGAAGGGAAAAGTATACCAACGAAGGTGCCAAAAAAGATTCTCCCCCAACGATTTCGAGGGAGAAAATGATAAACCTTGTCAGGTGTGATATAGACCTCAATCAGCCCTGAGACAATACTTCCTATCAGAACAAAGGGTAGGGCTTCAATGATTATAGAGAGAAAAATAGCCCCAGTCTGAAGCACACTAGACGGGAGTTGTTGGAAAGCAGTCATCTAGTTTTTCTTTTCTGCTTTGGCTTTTTTCTCTTTGTCATCAGGGAAAGTAACTTGTTTCAAATCAGGGAGTTTCGCAAACTCCTCAAACATCTTATCCAAGTCGTCTCGTTTTGTAAATTTTACAGCCATAGGTGTACCTCAATTCTAAATTCTACCTCTATTATACTATTATTTTAAGGAAAAGGGAAAAGTTAAAATTGAGTATCTAACGAATAATAGAGCTTGATATATCCTGATATACACTATGATTGTGATATAATAGTTGTGGAATAACGGAGGAAATGATGGATCATGAAACAATCGGTCAGGTTACCGATGAAGTAAAAGAAATTTTTGATATTGTTCTTGAAGCGAGCGACATAAAGGTCAACAAAGACGGTTTGAGAAGCCATATGATAAAACGCCATCACAATGATGTGATTCATCATATTGAAGACCTGGAACTCATACTAAGGAACCCAGATTTCGTCGGGGTCAATCCACGAGAGAAAGACGCCAGTTTCGAATATGTAAAAAGATTTGATGATAATGTTCTTGTTTCCATCAAGTTACATAAAAGTGGAGATTTCTTTTATGTTCTGACCATGTATCGCTTACAAGATTTCAAGTTACAAAGTCGTATTAAGTCTGGTAGATTGAGAAAGCTTGACAAAAAAAGTAGATAGTGCTAGAATAACATTAACGAAAGACATTTGAGGGCAGAAAGGTTCCTGCCGCACCTTGAAAAAGGTATCTGAGATGCTGGGTACACCGACCAGCCAAGTGTCCGTTATTTCAAAGGAGGGGCTTAAATGCTCCTTTTTTATTTAAAATTTCAAAATAGATTACACTCACCGCAGGCTCAGGCTTATGGTTTTTTATTTGCTCTGAAAATTGATTCGTTAACTTCAACAAATAGCTTTATAAAGCGTTTTGTAAAAAATAAAAACAGTGAAATTACTCATAGATTCTTTTGTAATCTAGTAGAATTTTAAATTGAAACCTTCTCAATAAATAGAATATTGAAATGAAGCAAATTTATTCACCAACTTATGTTTTAAAATTGTAAGAGATAATTTGAATAAGATTGGCTTATGGTATAATAGATTCATGGATAAAAAATATGAAAAAATCTCCCAAGATTTGGGAGTGACGTTAAAGCAAATTGATACCGTTCTAAATTTGACAGCTGAAGGAGCGACTATTCCCTTTATCGCCCGTTATCGTAAGGACATGACTGGTAGTCTGGATGAGGTGGCGATTAAGGCCATTATTGACTTGGATAAAAGTCTGACCAACCTCAACGACCGTAAGGAAGCTGTTTTAGCTAAGATTCAAGAGCAAGGCAAGTTGACAAAGGAGTTGGAAGAAGCTATCTTAGCTGCTGAAAAATTAGCAGACGTTGAAGAACTCTACCTTCCTTACAAGGAAAAACGTCGGACCAAGGCAACCATTGCTCGTGAAGCGGGCCTCTTTCCGCTTGCGCGCTTGATTTTGCAGAATGTAGCAGGCTTAGAGAAAGAGGCTGAGAAGTTTGTCTGTGAAGGATTTGCGACTGGTAAGGAAGCCTTGGCCGGTGCAGTTGACATTTTGGTCGAAGCCTTGTCAGAAGATGTGACCTTGCGTTCCATGACTTATCAGGAAGTGCTGAGACACTCTAAACTTACTTCCCAAGTCAAGGATGAAAGTCTTGATGAAAAGCAGGTTTTTCAGATTTATTATGATTTTTCAGAGACAGTTGGAAATATGCAGGGCTATCGTACCTTAGCCCTCAATCGTGGGGAGAAGCTAGGTGTCTTGAAGGTCGGTTTTGAACATGCGACGGACCGTATTCTTGCCTTCTTTGCTGCTCGTTTCAAGGTCAAAAATGCCTATATTGATGAAGTGGTTCAGCAATCCGTTAAGAAAAAAGTCTTGCCTGCTATTGAGCGCCGTATTCGTACAGAATTGACTGAAAAAGCAGAAGAAGGAGCTATCCAACTCTTTTCTGACAACCTGCGCAATCTTCTCTTGGTTGCTCCGCTGAAAGGGCGCGTGGTTCTTGGATTTGACCCTGCCTTTCGTACAGGTGCCAAGCTAGCTGTCGTGGATGCAACAGGAAAAATGCTGACAACTCAGGTCATTTATCCTGTCAAGCCAGCATCAGCTCGTCAAATAGAAGAAGCCAAGAAAGATTTGGTAGACTTGATTGGTCAATACGGCGTGGAAATTATTGCCATCGGAAACGGAACGGCCAGTCGTGAAAGTGAAGCCTTTGTGGCGGAAGTTCTGAAAGATTTTCCTGAGGTCAGCTATGTCATTGTAAATGAAAGTGGTGCTTCTGTCTATTCTGCCAGCGAACTTGCTCGTCAGGAGTTTCCAGATTTGACCGTTGAAAAACGCTCTGCCATTTCTATCGCCCGTCGTTTGCAAGATCCTCTTGCGGAATTGGTCAAAATCGATCCTAAGTCAATTGGTGTCGGCCAATACCAGCATGATGTCAGCCAGAAGAAACTATCTGAAAGTCTGGATTTTGTCGTGGATACAGTGGTAAACCAAGTCGGTGTCAATGTCAATACGGCCAGCCCAGCTCTTCTTTCCCACGTAGCTGGACTCAATAAAACCATCTCTGAAAATATCGTCAAATACCGTGAAGAAGAAGGAAAAATCACTTCACGCGCCCAAATCAAGAAAGTTCCTCGTCTGGGAGCCAAGGCCTTTGAGCAGGCAGCTGGTTTCCTTCGTATTCCTGAAAGTAGCAATATCCTTGATAATACAGGAGTTCACCCAGAAAATTACGCTGCTGTTAAGGAACTCTTCAAACGCTTGGATATCAAGGATCTGAATGAAGAAGCCCAAAGTAAACTCAAGTCCCTTTCAGTCAAGGAAATAGCGCAAGAGCTAGACCTTGGTCCAGAAACTCTTAAAGATATCATTGCAGACCTTCTCAAACCAGGTCGAGATTTCCGTGATTCCTTTGATGCTCCAGTTCTCCGTCAAGATGTACTGGATATCAAGGATCTTGTTGTCGGCCAGAAGCTAGAAGGTGTGGTGCGTAACGTCGTTGATTTCGGTGCCTTCGTTGATATTGGGATTCATGAGGACGGTTTGATTCATATTTCCCACATGAGTCGCAAATTTATCAAACATCCCAGCCAAGTGGTATCTGTTGGTGATTTGGTGACAGTCTGGGTTAAGAAAATTGATACTGAACGTGAAAAAGTCAATCTGTCGCTCCTCGCTCCAAATGAAACTGACTGATTACGTTAAGCAGGTTTCACTAGAAGACTTCGGCAGACCTTTTATCCATCAAGCCCAGTGGAATTCTCGTCTACGTTCGACAGGTGGGCGATTTTTTCCCAAAGATGGGCATTTGGATTTTAATCCTAAGGTTTATCAGGAACTTGGTTTAGACGTTTTTAGGAAAATTGTCCGACATGAACTATGTCATTATCACCTCTATTTCTGTCTCTTATACACATC
>DXLD01000064.1:0-8770 GCA_019414935.1 Streptococcus sp. | reverse complement strand
ACTGTAAACCAGAATACTGGGTCACCGATACCAGCAAGAGGTCCCATCATACCGATTTTAACCCCTTGGATAGCAGCGTCATCGATTTCAACACCGTTAGCGCGTTCTTCTTCAAGTGCAAGAGTAACCCCCATGATAGGAGCAGCTACGTATGGGTGAGTATTGAAGAACTCAAGGTGACGCTCAAGAGCAGCAGCTTGGTCTTCTTTAGTAGTGTACAATTTTTTGATAGCTGGGATTAATGAATAAGCCCAACCCAAGTTTTGCATACGTTCGTAGTTCCAAGAACCTTGAAGGAATTGTGAACGCCACCAAACTTTTTTACGATCTGATTTTGATAATTGAAGTTTTTCAGTCATGATTGTTCCCCTTTCTAGTAGTCTTCTAGGATATCACCGATTGGGTCGTTAGAAGTCGCAGCTCCTCCGCCACCGTTACCACCTTGTTTTGAAAGGTTAAGGTAGATGAAGGCAAGGGCAACACCGATTACACCAAGGGCAATCAAAGTCAATTGAGAAATGGCAGCAAAAGCAAAACCGATTGCGAAGAATGGCCATACTTCACGAGTTGCCATCATGTTGATAACCATAGCGTAACCAACGGCAACAACCATAGCACCACCGACAGCCATACCACCGTTCAACCAATCTGGCATCAATTTAAGAGCGTCTTGAACGGCAGAAGCTGGGATAGCGATAAGGAAGGCTGCAGGGATAGCAATACGAAGACCTTGAAGAAGAAGTGCGATAAAGTGAGCACGTTCAACAGCTGCAATATTTCCTTCTTTAGCAGCTGCGTCTGCAGTGTGAACCAAACCAACTGAGATTGTACGAACAATCATTGTCAAGAAAAGTCCAGCTACGGCAAGAGGGATAGCTGTTGCTGTTGCAACGGCGATACCTTCAGTAGTAAAGTTACCACCTTTGATCAAGATGATTGCTGCGGCAACAGATGCAAGAGCAGCGTCAGGAGCTACGGCAGCCCCGATGTTTGCCCAACCAAGGGCGATCATTTGAAGTGATCCACCAAGCATAACCCCTGCTTCAAGGTTACCTGTTACAAGACCGATAAGGGTACATGCGACGATTGGTTGATGGAATTGGAATTGGTCGAGGATACCTTCAAGACCTGCAAGGAAGGCAACAACTACAACCAAGACAGCAGAAATAATTGAAATATCTGACATGGTTTTATTCCTTTTCTATTTTATGATAATAAAGTGAAAAATTTTCTTAGAATTCTTCGATAGTTACTGATGTCTATTATTGAACGTTGGCTTTGTTAATCAAGTCAAACAAATCTTTTTTGGTGTCGTTTGGTACTTTACGTACGTCAAATTCAACACCGAGGTCACGCATTTTCTCAAATGTAGCAACGTCATCTTTGTCCATAGACAAAACGTTGTTGACCATTGTTTTACCTGTTGAGTGAGCCATTGATCCTACGTTAAGAGTCTTGATTGGCACGCCACCTTCGATTGCACGAAGGGCATCTTGAGGTGTTTCAAACAAGATAAGGGCATGTGTTTCTCCAAAGCGTGGGTCTTTTGAAACCTCGATCAATTTTTGAATTGGAACCACATTGGCTCTGACATTATTTGGAGCTGCTTGTTTAATCAATTCTTTACGAAGATCGTCGTTGGCAACGTTATCTGAAGCAACAATAATACGGTCTGCTTTTGAATCTGGAGTCCAAGCAGTTGCAACCTGACCGTGAAGTAAACGAGTGTCTAGACGGGCAAGGTTGATTTTGAGTTTACCGTCTCCGATGACAGTTCCTTCTGGAATAGCAGCTTGGGCAACTGGAGCAGCTGCAGCGCTTGCTACTTCCTCAACTGGGTTTAGCTCTTCTGGAAGAGCCTTGATGCCATCTTTGGCTTCTTTGATAATATTAGCAGCGACTTTTTCTACACCTGCAGCAGCGTCCATGAGGCGCTCTGTGTAGGCTTGAATTAACATCGGTAAGTTAAGTCCTGTGATGATGGCAAACTTACGCTCAGGATTTTCTCCCATCACGCGACTAGCTTGGTTAAATGGAGATCCACTCCAAAGGTCAGCCAAAACTAGAACCTCATCTTCTGCGTCAAATGCAGCAACAGCGTTATTAAACTTAGCGTATAGATCATCAGGACCTTCGTTTGGCATAAAGGTTACAACTTGAACCTTTTCTTGTTCACCAAAGATCATAGATCCTGACTGATGAATACCCGCAGCAAATTCGCCGTGGCTCGCAATAATGATTCCGATACTCATTATTGTCATTCCTCCTTTTTTGTTTTAGTTTTCGTTTAAGAAAACTTTAAGACTGTTTAAGTATAAACCGTTTTCATCTAAAAATCAACTCTTTAACATAAAAAAAGTAAAAAGGCATTCCTTGCAAGTGTTGATATATTAAGTTTTCAGGGAGTTTTTTTGAATCCTTATTAAAAAATTTAATATAAAAAAGTTGGAAGCGCATTCCAACTTTTAAAATAGGTTTTTATTAGATTAGTGGGTGAAGTCAAGTACCATACGTCCTTGGATTTGACCTTTTTCCATTTCGTCAAAAATGGCTACGGCATCTTCGACTGGGCGTTTTTGGACAACTGGAACTACTAAACCTTCTGCACCGAATTGGAAGGCTTCTTCCAAGTCTTTACGAGTTCCAACAAGAGAACCGATGACTTGGATTCCATCTAGAACGGTTTTCACGATGCTGAGTTCCATCATTTCAGAAGGGAGACCAACAGCGACTACGCGACCACCAGCACGAACTGAGTCAACAGCCTGGTTGAAGGCAACTTTAGATACAGCAGTTACGACAGCTGAATGAGCTCCACCATCAGTTTTTTCCTTGATGAGTCCAGGTACATCTTCAACTTCGAGGCCGTTAATAACAATGTCCGCACCCACTTCTTTTGCAAGGGCAAGTTTGTCGTTATTGATATCAACTGCGATGACATGAGCATTGAATACTTTTTTAGCGTATTGAACAGCTAGGTTACCAAGTCCACCAGCGCCGTAAAGAACAACCCATTGGCCTGGTTCAACTTTGGCTTCTTTAATAGCTTTATAGGTTGTTACACCAGCACATGTGATAGAAGAGGCTTGGGCTGGATCAAGTCCGTCAGGAACTTTAACAGCATAGTCTGCAGTTACGATACATTGTTCAGCCATACCACCATCTACTGAGTAGCCGGCATTTTTCACTGTACGGCAAAGGGTTTCGCGACCAGTTGTACAGTATTCGCAAGTGCCACATCCTTCAAAGAACCAAGCAACGCTGACGCGGTCACCGACTTTAAGGCTTTTCACATCTGGGGCAATTTCTTTAACGATACCAACACCTTCGTGACCTAGGACACGTCCTGGTACCTGACCAAAGTCACCATGGGCAACGTGGAGGTCAGTGTGGCAAACACCACAATATTCAATTTCTACAAGTGCTTCCCCAGTTTCAAGTGGACGGAGTACTTTTTCTTCAACAGCAACACCAGTGCTTTCTGGATTTACAACAACAGCTTTCATAGCTATCCTCCTTGATATTAACTGAGAGCAGGAGAAACGGGACTGGATTGATTTTGTGTCAACAGAGTCGAGTGTGACGAGCTCTCTTGTATTTATATGTGAAGTATATCACAAAAGAAAGCCTTTTCCAAGGTTTTGGATGCAAAAAGTAGAACAATCGATTAACTGGTTGATGAGACTGTGAAAAGAGCACAAAGACCAGCTCGCAAGCTGGTCAGTATGGACTATAAGAATAAGTCTTGCAGGGTTTTTGCAACCCCATCTTGGTCATTTGTCAAGGAAATTTGCTCATCTGCATAAGGGAGTAGCTCTGGGTTAGCATTTTTCATGGCATAGCCCTTCCCAGCAAAAGCTAGCATTTCGGTATCATTGTGTTCATCTCCAAATGCAATCAAATCCTTTTTATCTCGGTTCATTACCTTGAGCAAGTAGTCCAAAGCAAAGGCCTTATTGACACCTTTTGGGGTACACTCAAGGATATTGAGCGGACCACCCCAAGTATTAATAGAAAGTTGATGCTGGTAGAAGGCATTCATTTCTTTTGCCAAGGCATACTTGTTAATGGCTCTGGTCTGTAACAGGATACAGTTAGGATCTTTGGTCACTAATTCAGGCTGAAATTGATCTTCAGGATGGAAAGCTTCCACACCAAATAGTTTGGGATTGGCAATTTCTTCATTAGGATTTGTAATGTAGAATTTTTTACGATATTCTCCAGCTATAAAATCGGCTTGAATGTCCTTTGAACGTCGAACCATATCTAAAAGATATTTTTTGTCTACAGTTAAACACTTTTCAAAATCCCAAACTTGGTCTGGTAAATGAGTGAGGGAGCCGTTGAAGTTAATCATAGGAGTGTCTAAGCCCAGTTCACGGTAAAAATCTTTTGACATACGGTAAGGGCGACCTGTCGTAATAATAACCTGATGGCCTTTTTCAGCAACTTTTTTAATGGTTTCTTTGGTAAAGTCAGAAATTTGACTGTCTGAGTTGAGCAGGGTTCCATCCAGGTCAACTGCAATAATTTTCTTCGTCATAGGGACCTTTCTAGTGTCTTTTCAGATAAGATGTCTTCTATTATAACAGAAAGCAGGCAGAAAAGCAGATTCGAAACAAAAAAAGAAATTTCATCAAATTCTTAAATAAATCAAACAAAGATATTGAAAAAGTGAATGATAAATGATATAATTCTATTATTGTTCGTAAAAATTAAAAGGAGATTGATAATGGACAAATTATTTAAACTAAAAGAGAACGGTACAGACGTTCGTACAGAGGTTCTCGCTGGTTTAACAACTTTCTTTGCAATGAGCTATATTCTCTTTGTAAACCCACAAATTCTTTCGCAAACAGGAATGCCTGCTCAGGGTGTCTTCCTTGCAACGATTATCGGTGCAGTTGCTGGTACCTTGATGATGGCCTTCTATGCTAACCTGCCATACGCTCAAGCGCCAGGTATGGGACTCAATGCCTTCTTTACCTTTACAGTCGTATTTGGACTTGGTTATTCATGGCAAGAAGCCTTGGCTATGGTCTTCATTTGTGGGGTCATCTCATTGATTATTACCTTGACAAATGTTCGTAAAATGATCATTGAATCGATTCCAAATGCTCTTCGTTCAGCTATTTCAGCTGGTATCGGTGTCTTTCTTGCCTACGTGGGGATTAAGAATGCTGGACTTTTGAAATTCTCTATCGATCCAGGGAACTACACGGTTGCAGGAGAAGGGGCTGATAAAGCTCAAGCAGCGATTACAGCAAATGCTTCAGCAGTTCCAGGCTTGGTCAGCTTTAATAATCCAGCTGTTTTGGTGGCTCTTGCAGGACTTGCCATTACGATCTTCTTTGTCATCAAAGGGATTAAAGGGGGAATTATCCTCTCTATCTTGACAACAACTGTTCTTGCTATCGCAGTTGGTTTGGTAGATTTGTCTAGTATCGATTTTGCTAATAATCATGTTGGTGCAGCTTTTGAAGATTTGAAGACAGTATTTGGTGCAGCTCTTGGTTCAGAAGGTTTAGGAGCTTTGATTTCAGATACAGCTCGCTTGCCTGAAACTCTGATGGCCATTCTTGCCTTCTCATTGACAGATATTTTTGACACGATTGGTACCTTGATCGGTACAGGTGAAAAAGTTGGTATTGTAGCGACAAATGGTGAAAATCATCAATCAGCTAAGTTAGACAAGGCTCTTTACTCCGACTTGATTGGTACTTCAATTGGTGCCATCGCAGGTACTTCAAACGTAACGACTTATGTTGAGTCTGCTGCTGGTATCGGTGCAGGTGGACGTACTGGTTTGACAGCCTTGGTTGTGGCAATCTGTTTTGCAATTTCAAGCTTTTTTAGCCCACTTCTAGCGATTGTACCAACAGCCGCTACAGCTCCAATCTTGATTATCGTTGGGATTATGATGTTGGCTAGCTTGAAAAATATCCATTGGGATGATATGTCTGAAGCAGTTCCTGCCTTCTTCACATCTATCTTTATGGGCTTCAGCTACTCTATCACTCAAGGGATTGCAGTTGGTTTCTTGACTTACACTTTGACTAAGCTTGTCAAAGGTCAAGCTAAAGATGTTCATGTCATGATTTGGATTTTGGATGCCTTGTTTATCCTTAACTACATCAGCATGGCCCTATAATAGAATTACCCAGGGGGATTTTCCCCCTTTTTTAATACAAAGGAGATAGGTGATGAAAGGGAAAAGTATGTGGAAAGAATTGTTGAATCGTGCAGGTTGGCTTTTGGTCTTTTTGTTAGCGACAATTTTATATCAAATTCCTTTAGCAGTTACTGCAATTTTAGCTTTACATCAAGTACCACTGTTACAGTCAGGGCTGATAGTTGCTGGTATTTCAATTGTGGTTTTAGCGCTATTTATCATTGGAGCTCGTAAAACGCAGTTAGCAAGTTTTAATTTTTCTTTTTTTAGAGCTAAGGATTTGGCACGTTTGGGCTTGAGTTATTTAGTCATTATCGGTTCAAATATACTTGGTTCCATTTTATTGCAACTGTCAAATGAGACGACAACAAGTAATCAGTCTCAGATTAACGATATGGTTCAGCATAGTTCTCTGATTTCCAGTTTCTTCTTGCTAGCCTTGCTTGCTCCGATTTGTGAGGAAATCTTGTGCCGTGGGATTATTCCTAAAAAGATTTTCCGAGGCAAGGAGAACTTGGGATTTGTAGTTGGTACGATTGTGTTTGCTTTATTGCATCAACCAAGTAATTTACCTTCTTTATTGATTTATGGAGGTATGTCGATCGTTCTATCTTGGACGGCTTACAAGACCCAACGTTTGGAAATGTCTATCTTGCTTCACATGATTGTGAATGGGGTGGCTTTCTGTTTGTTGGCTCTTGTGGTGATTATGAGTCGGACATTAGGGATTTCTGTTTAGAAAGTTTTCATGTAGGAACCAATCTCTTTCTACTAGGGAAAGATGAATGCAATCGTGTCCATCTTTTTCTTTTTATGGTAAAATAGAGAAATAATATGGTGAAAAGCCTTGAGGGAGTGACCGATATGTCAAGTACAGCCAATCATGCAAAGACAGCTATTTGCGGAATTATTAATGTAACCCCAGACTCCTTTTCGGATGGTGGTCAATTTTTTGCTCTTGAGCAGGCACTCCAGCAGGCTCGTAAATTGATAGCAGAAGGGGCGAGCATGCTAGATATCGGTGGAGAATCGACTCGACCGGGCAGTAGCTATGTTGAGATAGAAGAGGAAATCCAGCGTGTTGTTCCAGTGATCAAAGCTATTCGCAAGGAAAGTGATGTCCTCATTTCTATCGATACATGGAAGAGTCAGGTGGCAGAGGCTGCTTTGGCTGCTGGTGCCAATCTGGTTAACGATATCACTGGTCTCATGGGTGATGAAAAAATGGCTCATGTGGTAGCTGAAGCGAGAGCGCAAGTGGTTATCATGTTTAATCCAGTTATGGCTCGACCTCAGCACCCTAGCTCGCTCATCTTTCCTCATTTTGGCTTTGGTCAAACCTTTACAGAGGAAGAGTTAGCTGACTTCGAAAAATTGCCAATCGAAGAGTTGATGGAGACGTTCTTTGACAGAGCACTAGCGAGAGCAGAGGAAGCTGGGATTGCTCAAGAAAACATCCTGCTGGATTCAGGAATTGGCTTTGGTCTGACCAAGAAAGAAAATCTGCTTCTTTTACGGGATCTGGATAAACTACATCAGAAAGGCTATCCAATCTTTCTCGGAGTGTCGCGCAAGCGGTTTGTCATCAATATTCTTGAAGAAAATGATTTTGAAGTCAATCCTGAGACAGAACTTGGTTTCCGAAATCGAGATACGGCTTCGGCTCATGTAACTAGTATCGCGGCTAGACAGGGTGTAGAAGTGGTGCGCGTGCATGACGTAGCTAGTCACAGGATGGCAGTTGAAATTGCCTCCGCTATTCGTCTGGCTGATGAAGCGGAAAATCTAGATTTAAAACAATATAAATAAGATGAAAGAAATCGAAAACAATCAGTGGATTGCTAACTACCGGACGGATCAACCACATTTTGGTTTGGAACGAATGGTGGAACTGTTAGCTTTGCGTGGCAATCCCCATCTCAAACTCAAGGTCATCCATGTCGGAGGGACCAATGGCAAGGGTTCGACCATTGCTTTTTTGAAAAATATGCTAGAAAAGCTAGGGCTGAGAGTTGGTGTTTTCAGCTCGCCCTATCTCATTCATTACACAGACCAGATTAGCATCAATGGGGAATCCATTCCCGAGGCTAGACTGGAAGCCCTCATGGCAGACTATCAGTCTTTGCTGGAGGGGGAGAAGGGCCTTGCTATACAAGGAACGACCGAGTTTGAGATTATCACAGCTCTGGCTTATGACTACTTTGCCGCAGAGCAAGTAGATGTGGCCATCATGGAAGTGGGCATGGGTGGACTTTTAGATAGTACCAATGTTTGCCAGCCTATTTTGACAGGCATCACGACCATTGGACTGGACCATGTAGCCCTACTTGGTGACACCTTAGAAGCCATAGCAGAGCAGAAGGCAGGTATTATCAAACAAGGAATTCCCTTGGTGACAGGTCATATCGCTCCAGAAGCCTTGGCTGTGATTGACCGCATTGCGGAAGGGAAAGATGCGCCGAGACTTGCTTATGGGAAAGATTATCAAGTTTGTCATCAAGAGAGTGTGGTTACAGGTGAAGTCTTTGACTATACAAGTGTTGTCAGACAAGGTCGCTTCCAGACTGGCCTGCTTGGTTTGCACCAGATAGAGAATGC
>DXLD01000063.1:0-8810 GCA_019414935.1 Streptococcus sp. | reverse complement strand
CCCTTTTTAAAGGAGTAGAAATGAAATTAACAATCCATGAAGTGGCTCAAGTTGTCGGAGCCAAAAATAATATCAGCATCTTTGAGGATACCCGGTTAGAAAAAGCTGAGTTTGACAGTCGCTTAATTGCGGCAGGGGATTTATTTGTGCCCCTCAAAGGGGCGCGTGATGGCCATGACTTTATCGAAACAGCCTTTGAAAATGGCGCTGCTGTAACCCTGTCTGAGAAAGAAATTGTAAACCATCCCTACATTTTAGTAGATGACGTATTGACTGCTTTTCAAACCCTAGCAGCCTACTATCTTGAAAAAACGACTGTTGATGTCTTTGCTGTTACAGGTTCAAATGGCAAGACAACGACCAAAGATATGTTAGCGCACTTGCTATCAACAAGCTACAAAACATACAAAACACAAGGCAACTACAATAACGAGATTGGCCTTCCCTACACAGTTCTCCACATGCCTGAAGGAACAGAAAAGTTGGTCTTGGAGATGGGGCAGGATCATTTGGGCGATATTCATCTCTTGTCAGAATTGGCTCGTCCAAAAACAGCTATCGTGACCTTGGTTGGCGAAGCCCATTTGGCCTTTTTCAAAGACCGTTCTGAGATTGCTAAAGGGAAAATGCAAATTGCAGACGGGATGGTACCTGGTTCCTTGCTCTTGGCACCAGCAGATCCGATTGTAGAGGCCTACTTGCCATCTGATAAAAAAGTAGTTCGTTTTGGCTCAGGAGCAGAGTTGGAAATCACAGACTTGGTTGAGCGCAAGGATAGTCTGACCTTTAAGGCTAATTTCTTGGAACAAGCTCTTGATTTGCCAGTGACTGGTAAGTACAATGCGACAAATGCTATGATTGCATCCTATGTTGCCCTGCAAGAAGGAGTTTCAGAGGAGCAAATTCGTCAGGCCTTCCAAGATCTTGAATTGACACGTAACCGTACCGAGTGGAAGAAAGCAGCCAATGGAGCAGATATCCTATCAGATGTTTACAATGCCAATCCAACTGCTATGAAGCTGATTTTAGAGACTTTCTCTGCCATTCCAGCCAATGAAGGTGGCAAGAAAATCGCTGTTTTGGCGGATATGAAGGAACTTGGTGACCAGTCAGTTCAGCTTCATAATCAGATGATTCTGAGCCTTTCTCCAGATGTGCTTGATACTGTTATTTTCTATGGAGAAGACATTGTCGCATTAGCCCAATTGGCTAGTCAGATGTTCCCAATCGGCCACGTTTACTACTTCAAGAAAACAGAAGACCAAGACCAATTTGAAGATCTAGTCAAGCAAGTCAAAGAAAGCCTTGGAGCCCATGACCAAATCCTACTCAAAGGTTCTAACTCTATGAATCTAGCCAAGTTGGTAGAAAGTTTAGAAAATGAAGCCAAGTGATTTTGTCAAACATTTACGTATTTCTAAATCCATTTTTCTTACGTAGCATGGTATAATAATATGCAGGAAAATTTTGAAACATGAGGAAGACTAGATGAATTTATGGGATATTTTCTTTACTACCCAAACAACAGAGCCACCTAAATTTGACCTTTTTTGGTATATCAGTATATTTGCACTCTTGGGTTTGACCTTTTATACAGCCTATCGCTATCGTGAAAAGAAGGCTTACCAACGATTTTTCCAAATCTTACAGGCAGTTCAGTTGATTCTACTTTATGGTTGGTATTGGGTCAATCATATGCCGCTGTCAGAAAGTTTACCTTTTTACCATTGCCGTATGGCTATGTTTGTGGTGCTTTTGCTTCCTGGTCAGTCTAAATATAGGCAGTATTTTGCATTATTGGGGACATTTGGGACATTAGCAGCCTTTGTTTATCCAGTGCCAGATGCTTATCCTTTCCCACATATTGCGATTTTATCCTTTATCTTTGGGCACTTAGCTCTCTTGGGGAACTCTTTGGTTTATCTCTTGAGACAGTACGATGCACGATTGTTGGATGTGAAGGGAATTTTTCTCATGACCTTTGCCCTAAATGCCTTAATTTTTGTGGTTAATTTAGTAACGGGTGGAGATTACGGATTCCTCACAAAACCACCATTGGTTGGGGACCATGGCTTAGTAGCTAATTATTTAATCGTTTCCCTAGCCTTGTCAGCAGCGATTGCGTTGACAAAGAAAATCTTGGAACTATTTTTAGAACAAGAAGCAGAAAAAATGATTGCAAAGAAAGCTTAGAAATGAGCTTTCTTTTTTCATAAATCTGATTTTTTATAACTTGTTTGGAAAATAAAAAAAGTTGATGAGCGAATGTGAAAAATGGTAAGCAAATTTAGGAAAAACTAAGCACAATTGGATTTTTTGTGTTATAATATTCTGTGAATAGCTATGCCCTGTTTTAGCTATATTGAATAGAAGTTTGAAACTTGGAAGAGAGAGGATGCGATGTAATGGCTAGAGATGGTTTTTTTACAGGCTTAGATATCGGAACTAATTCGATTAAGGTATTGGTTGCCGAGCTTAGAGATGGTGAACTTAATGTAATTGGTGTAAGTAATGCCAAGAGTAAAGGTGTAAAGGATGGGATTATCGTTGATATTGAAGCAGCAGCAACTGCTATCAAGTCAGCTATTTCCCAAGCAGAAGAGAAAGCTGGCATTTCAATTAAATCTGTGAATGTTGGTTTGCCTGGAAATCTTTTGCAAGTAGAACCAACTCAAGGAATGATTCCAGTTACATCTGATACAAAAGAAATTACAGATCAAGATGTTGAAAATGTTGTCAAATCAGCCTTGACAAAGAGTATGACACCAGATCGTGAAGTCATTACTTTTATTCCTGAAGAATTTATCGTAGATGGTTTCCAAGGTATTCGTGACCCACGTGGCATGATGGGGGTTCGTCTTGAAATGCGTGGCTTACTTTACACTGGTCCACGTACTATTCTTCACAATTTACGCAAAACAGTTGAGCGCTCAGGTGTTCAAGTTGAAAATATTATTATTTCACCATTGGCTTTGGTTCGTTCAGTCTTGAACGAAGGAGAACGTGAATTTGGAGCTACTGTGATTGATATGGGAGCAGGTCAAACAACTGTTGCTACAATCCGTAACCAAGAACTCCAGTTTACAAATATTCTTCAAGAAGGTGGAGATTATGTCACAAAAGATATCTCTAAAGTCTTGAAGACTTCACAGAAATTAGCTGAAGGATTGAAATTGAACTATGGGGAAGCCTACCCATCACTTGCCAGCAATGAAACTTTCCAAGTTGAAGTGATTGGTGAAGTAGAGCCTGTAGAAGTTACAGAAAGCTACTTGGCAGAGATTATTTCAGCTCGCATTAAACACATTTTTGAACAAATCAAACAAGAGTTGGAAAGAAGACATTTGTTGGATCTTCCAGGTGGGATTGTTCTGATTGGTGGAAATGCTATTTTACCAGGTATTGTAGAACTTGCGCAGGAAGTATTTGGCGTTGGTGTTAAACTTTACGTTCCAAATCAAGTTGGAATCCGTAACCCTGCCTTCGCTCATGTGATTAGCTTATCTGAATTTGCTGGTCAATTGACTGAAGTGCATTTGTTAGCACAACGAGCAGTCAAGGGTGAGGATACTTTGCGTCACCAACCAATCAATTTTGGTGGGATGATTCAACGTGTTACGCAGGTAGCACAACCTACCCCTATTCAACCAGTTCAAAATACTGAGGTAGAGCAATCAGCTTCTACGAACGTAGTTGCTCCGAAAGAAGATAAAGTATCTTCTCAAAATAAACCAAAAATCGCAGATCGCTTCCGTGGTTTAATTGGAAGTATGTTTGATGAATAAAAGAGGAAAAATAAACTATGACATTTTCATTTGATACAGCGGCTGCCCAAGGTGCAGTGATTAAAGTAATCGGTGTTGGTGGAGGTGGTGGTAACGCCATTAACCGCATGGTTGACGAAGGTGTTGCAGGCGTAGAATTTATCGCAGCAAACACAGATGTACAAGCTTTGAGTAGTACAAAAGCTGAGACTGTAATTCAGTTGGGCCCTAAATTGACTCGTGGTTTGGGTGCTGGCGGTCGACCTGAAATCGGTCAAAAGGCTGCCGAAGAAAGCGAAGAAGCCTTGACTCAAGCTATTACTGGAGCAGATATGGTCTTCATCACTGCAGGTATGGGAGGTGGCTCAGGTACTGGTGCAGCTCCTGTTATTGCCCGCATTGCTAAAGATTTAGGTGCTCTTACAGTTGGTGTTGTGACACGTCCTTTCGGTTTTGAAGGAAGCAAACGTGGCCAATACGCTGTGGAAGGAATCAATCAACTTCGCGAACATGTGGATACTCTATTGATTATTTCAAACAACAACTTGCTTGAAATTGTTGATAAGAAAACTCCACTTCTTGAAGCTCTTAGCGAAGCAGATAACGTACTTCGCCAAGGTGTTCAAGGAATTACGGATTTGATCACAAATCCTGGTTTGATTAACCTTGATTTTGCCGATGTGAAAACGGTAATGGCAAACAAAGGCAATGCCCTCATGGGTATTGGTATCGGTAGTGGTGAAGAACGTGTGGTAGAAGCTGCTCGTAAGGCAATCTACTCACCACTTCTTGAAACAACTATTGACGGTGCTGAGGATGTTATCGTCAACGTTACTGGTGGTCTTGACTTGACTTTGATTGAAGCAGAAGAAGCTTCAGAAATTGTCAACCAAGCAGCTGGTCAAGGAGTGAACATCTGGCTCGGAACATCAATCGATGAAAACATGAAAGATGAAATCCGTGTTACAGTCGTTGCAACTGGTGTTCGCCAAGATCGTGTTGAAAAAGTTGTTGGTCATGCACCAAGACAAGCTGTTCGTCATGAGCAAGCAAGTCCTAGCCATGCACACAATCATAATCGTCACTTTGATATGGCTGAAACTGCAGAAATTCCAAGTCCAGCACCTCGTCGTACAGAAACTTCTCAATCTTCAGCATTTGGTGATTGGGATCTGCGTCGTGAGACAATTGTTCGACCAACTGATTCAGTGGTATCACCAGTTGAACGTTTCGAAGCGCCATCTTTACACGATGAGGATGAATTAGACACTCCTCCATTTTTCAAAAATCGTTAAGTAAATGAATTTGAAAGAAAATACAGAACGTGTTTTTCAACAAATAAAAGATGCAAGTCAGCAGGCAGGAAGAGAAGCCAATTCTGTTTCGGTTCTTGCTGTTACAAAATATGTAGACGTACCGACAGCGGAGGCTTTGCTTCCGCTAGGTGTGCATCATATTGGTGAAAATCGTGTGGATAAATTTCTTGAGAAATATGAAGCTTTAAAAGGTAGAAATATTACCTGGCATTTGATTGGAACATTGCAAAGACGCAAGGTTAAAGATGTCATTCAGTACGTTGATTATTTCCACGCTTTGGATTCATTAAAGCTAGCAGAGGAAATTCAAAAAAGAAGTGACCGAGTTGTTAAGTGTTTCTTACAAGTGAATATCTCAAGGGAAGAGAGCAAACATGGTTTTTCAAAGGAAGAACTATTGGAGCTCTTGCCAGAGTTGGCCACCTTAGATAAAATCGAATATGTCGGCTTGATGACCATGGCTCCTTTTGAAGCTAGTAGTGATGAGTTGAAAGAGATTTTTAAAGCTACGCAGGATTTGCAACTAGAAATTAGAGAAAAACAAATTCCCAATATGCCAATGACGGACTTGAGTATGGGTATGAGTCGTGACTATAAGGAAGCGATTGAATTTGGCTCAACATTTGTCAGAATTGGTACAGCATTTTTTAAATAGGAAAGAAATATGTCTTTAAAAGATAGATTTGATAAATTTATAGATTATTTTTCAGAAGATGGAGAAGATGTTGGTACTACCTATCAGCTTAAAGCAGAAGAGCCGATTGTAACTCCAGTTCCTTCTGTTCAAGAGTTGCCGCAACAAGTTGCTAGCTCACCATCTAAAGATAAAAACATCACTCGTCTTCATGCCCGTCAACAAGAGTTGGCTATGCAAAGTCAACGTTCTACTGATAAGGTGACAATTGATGTTCGTTATCCACGCAAATACGAAGACGCCACAGATATTGTTGATTTATTAGCTGGTAACGAAAGTATTTTGATTGATTTCCAATATATGACAGAAGTCCAAGCTCGTCGTTGTTTGGATTATCTGGATGGGGCACGTCACGTTTTAGCTGGTAACATGAAAAAGGTAGCATCTACTATGTACTTGCTGACACCAGTTGATGTTGTCGTCAATATTGAAGATATCAAAATCCCAGATGAATCACAAAATGGTGAATTTGGTTTTGACATGAAACGTACGAGAGTGAGATAATGCTCTTTCTCATTCGTTTTATTCAAAATGCAGTGGATATCTATTCACTGATTTTAATCATTTTTGCTCTGATGTCTTGGTTCCCTAATGCTTATGAATCACGTCTTGGACTCTTGATCATTAGTTTAGTGAAACCGATAATAGCTCCCTTGCAACGTTTACCCCTCCAGATTGCAGGTCTTGACTTGTCTGTCTGGATTGCGGTATTACTAGTTCACTTCCTAGGGGAACAATTGATTCGACTTTTAGTGATCTTTCTATGAACAAGATGATTTATCAACACTTTTCTAAGAATGATTCGTCTTTTATTGATAAGGGAGTAGAATGGATAAAAAAGGTAGAAGATTCTTATTCTCCTTTTTTAACACCCTTTGTAAATCCCCATCAAGAAAAGATTTTAAAGGTTCTAGCATCAACAAACGGCATCTCCTACATGAGCAGTCGGCAGTTTCTTGAAACTGAATATGTACGGGTTCTCCTGTATCCTGATTATTTTGAGCCAGAATTCTCTGATTTTGAACTATCCTTGCAAGAAATAGTCTATCCTAATAAGTTTGAGCGCTTAACACATGCTAAAATATTAGGGACTGTTTTAAACAAGCTGGGAATTGATAGGAAGCTATTTGGTGATATCTTAGTCAATGAAGAGAGGGCACAGATTATCATTAATCGACAGTTTATGCTCCTTTTTCAAGACGGCATTACGAAAGTTGCTCGTTTACCGGTTCGTCTAGAAGAACGGGATTTTACTGAGAAAATTGCTACAGTAGAAGATTATCAAGAATTAGATATTTGTATCGCTAGTTCTAGATTAGATGTTTTTCTAGCAGGTGTCTTCAAGTTGTCTAGAAATCAGGCAAGTCAGCTAATTGAAAAACAGGCAGTCCAAGTGAATTACCATTTAGTTGAAAAATCAGATTATGCAGTCCAAGTTGGTGATTTGATTAGTGTGAGGAAATTTGGTCGATTGAAACTCGTTAGAGATAATGGGCAAACAAAAAAAGATAAAAAGAAATTAACGGTCCAATTGTTATTAAGTAAGTGAGGAAAAATATGCCAATTACATCGTTAGAAATCAAAGATAAAACCTTTAGCACACGCTTCAGAGGGTTTGATCAAGAAGAAGTAGATGAGTTTTTAGATATTGTAGTCCGTGATTATGAAGATTTGGTTCGCTCTAATCATGACAAGGATTTACATATTAAGAGTTTGGAAGAGCGTTTGTCTTACTTTGATGAGATGAAAGATTCATTGAGTCAATCTGTGTTGATTGCGCAGGATACGGCTGAGCGAGTAAAACAAGCTGCAACAGAACGTTCAAACAATATTATCCAACAAGCAGAGCAAGATGCACAACGTTTGTTGGAAGAAGCTAAGTACAAGGCAAATGAAATTCTTCGTCAAGCAACTGACAATGCTAAGAAGGTTGCTGTTGAAACTGAAGAGTTGAAGAACAAGAGCCGTGTCTTCCATCAACGTCTTAAATCTACAATTGAGAGCCAGTTAGCAATTGTTGAATCTTCAGATTGGGAAGATATTCTTCGCCCAACAGCAACTTATCTTCAGACAAGTGATGAAGCCTTCAAAGAAGTAGTCAGCGAAGTCTTAGGTGACTCTGTCTTACAACAACAGCAAGAGGAAGAACCAATTGATATTACTCGCCAGTTTTCTCCCGAGGAAATGGCAGAGTTGCAAGCGCGTATCGAAGCGGCTAATAAGGAACTTGCAGAAGCCGAAGCAAGAGCTGAGCAGGAACAAGTGGTTTCACCAGCTCCGGTTGTTGAAGAAAGTCCAGCTCATCCAGTTGGTCCAATGTATGAAGAGCCAGAAGTAGCTCCAAGCCATTATTCAGGACCAACACCAGCTACTGAAGCTGTAAACTCAGAACCAGGTTTTGCGGCACCGCAAGAATCTGTTACAATTTTATAAGAAATATTCTGAGAACAATATCTTATCCTTATATTTCCAGCGAGCAGGAGATGGTGTGAGTCCTGTAATCCCTAATGATAAGATTATCCTCTCAAAAACTCAAGTCTGAAGCTAGTAAGATTTGACGTTCCCCACGTTACGGGATAAGAGGGAGAAAGACTAAATCTTTTTCCGAATAAAGGTGGTACCACGATTTTCGTCCTTTTTGGAATCGTGGTTTTTAATTTGTTATTATTTATAAAGGAGATACCATGAAACTCAAAGATACCCTTAACCTTGGGAAAACAGCTTTCCCAATGCGTGCAGGACTTCCTACCAAAGAGCCAGTTTGGCAAAAGGAATGGGAAGATGCAAAACTTTACCAACGTCGTCAAGAATTGAACCAAGGAAAACCTCATTTCACCTTGCATGATGGCCCTCCATACGCGAACGGAAATATCCACGTTGGGCACGCTATGAACAAGATTTCAAAAGATATCATTGTTCGTTCAAAATCTATGTCAGGATTTTATGCACCATATATTCCAGGTTGGGATACACATGGTCTGCCAATCGAGCAAGTTTTGGCAAAACAAGGTGTCAAACGTAAAGAAATGGACTTGG
>DXLD01000062.1:1188-8856 GCA_019414935.1 Streptococcus sp. | reverse complement strand
ATACGGTGCAATGCTTCTGCCATTTTCGGTATAAGGGTTAATGGCGAACTGACCTGCTAAAATTTTCTCAGCTGCTTTCTTGTAAAGATGGGCATTGTAGTCCAGTAGGAGCTGGAATTCCTCATCCGTCAGCTGATTAGCCTTGTTTTTATTGTAAAATTCACCCAAATGACTGCTTTCTTTTTCTAAAAAGAGGCCTTGGTATTTCATTGACTTGCTAGCTTCTACTACTGCACCTGCCAGACTTTTAACGGCCATCAGAGATTGGACAGGCTCAGCCATTTCCAAGTACATGGCACCAAAAAAGTTCTGCTCCCCTTCTCTTTTTAAGGCAGCTAGATAGGTTGGTAACTGGGAATTGAGCCCATTAAAGAAATGAAGAAACTGGAACTGAGTCAGACTGGATTTGTAGTCTACCACTCCAATCGCTCCATCAGCTTTCAATCGGTCAATGCGGTCAACCTTACCTCGTACAAAGACACTGCGACCATTGTCCAATTGAATAAAGGCTTGCTCTTTCCCACCGAAATTCGCTTCCTCTTTGATAGTTTCGATGACTGGATTGTGTCGGAGAATATGTCCAGTCGTTCGTGCAACATCAAGCAAAACTTCCTTGGTAAACTGGGCTTCCAAACTTTCCTGATAAACTGCTTCAAATTCGCGTTCCTGACTGGTTTCTTGGATAGCTTGTTCTAAACGTTTGTCAAAGGAATCTTCATCAGGTAACTGCAAGGCACGTTCAAAAATACGGTGCAAGAAATTTCCGTGACTACGGGCATCAGGACGTAGATGTAATTCCTCTTGCAAGCCTAAAACGTAGCGGAGGAAATAACTGTATTGGTTTCGGTAAAACTCCGTCAAACCAGATGTAGACAGGTAAAATTCCTTGTCAGCTGGATAGAGAGCCTGCAAGGTATCCTTGGTCAACTGCTTACTGCTTGGACTGGTTGGGAGAGCTGGATTTCCCAGACCTTGCTGGTCTAGTTTTTTACCCATGACACGCGCCAGAACTTTAATAAATGTCAAATCTTGCTCAGTCTCACTCATCTCGCCCTGCTGGTGATAGGCAACCAGACTAGATAAAAGACTGTGATATGACCCCATATCTTCCTTAGACAGCCCTTTGTGATTCATCCTCTTCTCTTTCCGCCTAAATCCAAAATGGACTATCTCTTGAAGATAGGCTGACTCCTTGCTTTCACTTTCATTAAAAAGGCTTGGAGCCGACAAAACTAATTGCTTACGGGCAGAATTGACCAATGAAAGCATAGTATAGCGATTTTTCTTGAGGTTTTCACTGCTGGCAATCAGCAATTGAACGCCTTCTTCGGTTGCTTGGTTTAAGCTTTGTCTTTCTTCGTCTGTCAAAAGACAGGTGTTTTGTGCAATTTTTGGTAAATTGTCCTGAGTCAGCCCAATGGCATAGACAAAGTCAGCCGTTAAGGGCGCAATCAAATCGTAACTCTGCACCAGAACGGTGTCCACTGTTGCTGGAATGGTGCGATACTGAGATAGACTCATCCCAGAATGAAGCAAGGCAAGGAAGTCTTCTAGATTAACTTGCGAACCAGCAAAAACAGTTGCAAATTGTTCTAAAACATGACAGAATGCCTTCCAAACTTCAGTCTGTCTTTCCTGTTCAAGAGTTTCCATAGTTGCTGTCAAATCTTGTAGTTGCTTGGTCACAGCTCCTTCTTTTAGAAAAGAGTTCCACTTTTGCAAGAGATTTTCAGCCTTTTGTTTTCGACTGGCAAAGAGGGTTTCAAGAGGTGTTAAAATACGCAGACGAAGAGCATTTAAACGCTCCAAATCAAATTTTCCATGGTGGGATTTGGTGAAGGTTTGCTGAAAGGCTGGCAAGCCATTGATACCAAGATAGCGGATATATTGCTCAAAAGCATCAATATCAGCCTGATTAAGATCGGTATACAGACCTGTTCTAAGAAGGTTTATCAAATCCTCCTGACGAAAACGATAGTGTTTCAAAGCCAAAATAGACTCGACAAATTGAGTCAAAGGATGGTGCGCCATGGATTCGCTTCTACCAAGATAAAAAGGAATCTGATACTGGTCAAAAATGGTTTTTAGAGATAACTGGTAAGAAGCTACATCCCCCAAGAGAATACGAAAATGCTTGTAACTCAGGTCTGAGTTCTCATGTAATTTCTGACGAATGCTACGGGCTACCAACTCTAACTCTTCTTTTTGTGTCAAACAAGACCAGATTTGTAAGTTTTCACGGTCCTTATCATCGACATCCAAGGTGAGTTCTGAAAAGTCATAAGAAGACTCTAGCAAATGAGAGGCCTTGTCAAAACTATCCATCTTTTCATGAGTTTGAGAAGAGTCCTGAGCAGGAGTTTGGTATTTAGAGGCTAAATGATGGAGAAACTCCACACTGGCTTGGTAGAGATTACCTTCAGCGAATGGACTGGCATAAGCTTTCTTACTAGCATAAACCCCAATGACAACCTCAACACCCTTGCCATGAAGTAGGTCCACAATCCGCTCTTCCTCAGCAGAAAAACGGGTAAATCCATCAATGACTAAAGCAATTTGAGTGAAATCACTACTTACTTTGTCATTCTCAATAGCCTCAATCAAATGGGATAACTGACTTCCCTGAGCCAACTGACCCTGATTGAGGTAGGCCGTTACTTTCTCAAAAATCAAGAGTAAATCGGCTCGCTTATCCTCATCTGTTAAACTCTCCAAGTCCAAAAAACTCATTTGAGCAGTCGTCATCTCGTGATAAAGATCAATCAACTGCTGGATAAACTGAGGATCCTGCTTGATAGCTCCATAAACACGTAAATCCTTAGGATCAAGTTCGGCAAGGCATTTGTAAAAGGCCATCCCAAGACCAATATCATCTAGACTGGTCTTGGCAGGCAAATCATTCAAGATCAGGTAACGAGCCATTTGAGTAAAGCGCGTGACGGTAATAGCAAAAGAAACCTGCTGGGACAAGCATTTCAGCACGGCGCGTTCCTTTTCAAAAGAAAGAGAGTTTGGGGCAATGTAGAAGACCCGCTTGCCAGCAGCAACTAGCTCCTCCGCCTCTCTAGTTAGAATTTTCGTCAAAGAAGTCCGAATATCAGTATAAAGTAATTTCATCTCTGCCTCGTTTGAATTTTTCATTACCCTATATTATACCATGATTAGCCCAAAGATTCCTCCTCCTTTCCTCTAAAATATGCTATAATAATACCAAAAGATAAAGAAGGAAGTCTTATGATTAAACTACTAGCCTTGGATATGGACGGAACCCTCCTCAATGAAGCCAAGGAAATCCCACAAGCCCACATTACTGCTATTCACCAAGCCATTGAAAAAGGTGTCAAACTGGTTCTCTGTACAGGTCGTCCCCTTTTCGGCGTCCTCCCCTACTACAAAAAACTGGGGCTTGACCTCCAGAATGAGTATGTGATTGTTAACAACGGTTGTTCAACTCACCAGACAAGTGACTGGGGACTAGTTGACTGGCAAGAACTTAGTCCAGCAGACATCGAATACCTCTATGACCTAGCTGAAAAAAGTGATGTTCAGTTGACTCTTTTTGATGAGGAGCATTATTTTGTCCTCGGTGGTAAGCCTAATGAAATTGTTCAAAATGATGCCAAGCTGGTCTTTTCAGACCTGACTGAAATTTCTCTTGAGGAAGCGACTAGTGGCAAGTACCGTATGTTCCAAGGGATGTTTTTGGGGACAGAGAGCCAAACGAACGATTTTGAAGGGCGTTTTGCTGAGGAGCTTTGCCAACGATTTAGTGGAGTTCGTTCGCAGCCTGTCATTTATGAAGCAATGCCACTTGGAACGACAAAGGCTACTGCACTTTCACGACTAGCAGAGATTTTGAATATCGAGCCATCAGAAATTATGGCTATGGGCGATGCTAATAACGATATTGAAATGCTCCAGTTTGCAGGACTTGGCATTGCAATGGGAAATGCCAGCGATTATGTCAAATCCCTTGCGGATGCCGTTACAGCAAGCAACGAAGAAGACGGTGTTGCGCGTGCCATTGAGAAATATATTTTATAATTAAGAAGCCCAGTTCGTGTCAACTGGGTTTTGATATTTAAGAATTCCTAAAACTTTAGAAACTCTTTAGAAATCCTTGAGCTTTCTTTGATTTCTATGCTTTATACTAAAGTTAACAAAATAAATCAAAAGGAGAGAATCATGAAAACAGTACTTGACATTCATGGATTGTCCAAAAACTTCGACAAACAAGCTATTCTTCAGGATCTTCATCTAACGATAAGAGAGGGAGATATTTATGGACTTATTGGGAAGAACGGAGCTGGGAAAACCACCTTAATCAAAATTATTACGCAACTGCTGTTTGCGGATAAAGGAACTGTTTCCCTCTTTTCTAGTCAATCGGAAAATGAGTGGACCAAGGCTTTATCTCGAGTAGGTTCAGTGATTGAATCACCCGTAGCTCATAATCACTTAACAGCCTATCAAAATCTGAAATATTACTGTATGATTCGTCATATTCCAAATGCTGATCAAGTCATTCGAGAAACGCTGGACTATGTAGGTTTGCCAGATACAGGTAAGAAAGTCTTTCGTGATTTCTCGCTAGGAATGAAACAAAGACTTGGTATCGCCATTGCCCTCCTATCTAAACCAGACTTCCTAATCTTAGATGAACCTATCAACGGTCTCGACCCAATCGGTATCAAAGAATTTCGACTAATGATTCAACGGCTCAATCAAGAAAAAGGGATCACCATTCTCATCTCTAGCCATATCTTGTCAGAACTCTACCTCCTAGCTAATCGTTTTGGTATTTTAGATCAAGGCAAGATTATTCGTGAAATCAGTAAAGCTGAATTCGAAACACTAAGTGAGGATTATATTGTCCTTAAGACAGCCGACCAAGAGAAAGCTTGTCAAGTATTGAAAGAACAAATCCAGCTCCAGTTCAAGGTTGTTAATCCAGAAAATGAAATCCATATCTTTGGTCAGGAACAAGATGTCAAACAGATTCTCAAAGAATTAACCTTGGCAGATGTTGCCATTGACGAGATTTACTATGCCCGTCAAAACCTAGAAGAATACTTCACTCAATTGGTCGAATAGGAGAAAAATCATGATACATACCATTCAAGCAGACTTTTACCGTCTTTTCCGCTCCAAAGGTTTTTGGATCACAGAATTTATTCTCTTTGCTCTCATGCTAATGGGTGCAAGTATAGGAGCTACGGGTCATCTGATGGCAATCCAGGCAGAAGAATCAGAAATTTCAACCCAAGGTTGGAATGGTGTACAAGCCCTAATCAACGCATCTAGTCAAGGCTCAAACCTCGTTTTTCTCTGCATCATCCTAGCCTGCCTCGTTCTTGGAGTTGATTTAATCGGTAAACTCTATAAAAATAATTTAACAGTGGGTGTCTCTCGTACCGAGTTTTTCCTTGCCAAAGCCTTTGTATTGACTTGTATTGCACTTTTGCAAGTCATCATCTGTCTTGTGATTGCCTTTATTCCAGCAACTATCTTAAATGGATTTGGAACGATGCCTGATGGCTTTATTGGAAATCTACTGATAACCATTTTCCTTCAATTATTTTGCCTCCTTGCTTGGCTTTCCATTGTTTCCTTTATTCTCTATGTGAGTCATTCTTATCTTGCAGTATTTATTGGTTATTTTGTCAGCTCTATCTTACTTTCTATGCCAATGCTCATTTTTCCAAATATCAAAATTTTGCCATATTTGTCCTTACAATTTACCTATGCTATGACTGCTAATAGTGAATCCATTTTCTATACACTTATAGTTACCTTAGCTGTTATTGTAATCTTTAATCTAAGTGGACTGGCAGTTTTCAAAAAGAAAAGTCTATAAAAAATGACCTCCTCTAGCCTACAGAGGAGGTTTCTTCTGTTAAAAATAAATAAAGACCGAAAACCATTCACCATCAGTGACTAGCTTCATCTCTGCACCGAGAAGATGGCATAATTCCTCAGTGATATAAAGGCCTAAACCAGAGGATTCTTCAGTATCAGATAGATTTTCAGAATAAAAACGGTTGCTGAGATTTTCTATTCTTTTGATGGGCTGTTTGACAAGGTTTGCAATCTCTAAGACAAGCTGTTCCTTTTCCTTTCGCAAAGATAGACGCGCTTCTCCCTTGCCATGCTTGAGGACATTTCCAAGCAAATTTTGTAAAATTCGATCCAGCAAGTCTTCATCAGTCCTCGTTTTTAAACCAGCTTCAACCTTAAAATCAAGCGTGATATTTGCTGCCTGAAAAACATCATAATAAGCCAAAGTCTTTTTGGTAATAAAAGCGTAAAGATCCACTTCTTCCAGTTTTGGCTTGACAGCTCCTTCCATCAAACGACGGTATTCTAGGAGAGCCTCCAAACGTTTAGAAACTAAATCAAGATGCTGGGCTATTTTTTGTAAGGTTTCTGCTTTGTTTTCAGGAGTTTTTATCAATTGTTGGGTGTAGCCTGACGCGATAGTCAGAGGCGTCCGAATATCATGGGCGATATTGCTGATGGCCATATCCAGAGTATATTTTTCCCTTTTCATAACCAATCGAGATTGTTCTACTTCCTGAAATAGATTTTCAATTTGCTGGTAGAGCTGTAAAAAATGTTTGGAAAAAATGCTGACTCCTACTCTTTTCATACTACCCGTCAGAATCTTGTCTTCAATCTGTTGACTCAAGTTTTTAAGTGCTAGATGATAGCGAATCAATGTAATCGATAAAATAATTAGGAAAACCAGTAGGACAAAGATTATCATGTAGGTCATTGCTTGTCTCCTTTTAATCTTACCCCAACTCCCCAAATGGTTTCAATGTATTCTTGAGTTGGGTCAAGCTGGTTTAATTTTTTACGAAGATTACTCAAATGCGTATTGAGGGTATTATCTCCAGGCAGATAGCTTTCTTCCCATACCATTTCATAAAGTTCTTCCTTGGTGAAGATTTTCTTTGGATGTTTGAGGAGAGTTTGGAGAATCAAGCATTCTTTCTTGGCAAGGCGAATCGTTTCCTGACTATTTTTGATTTCAAAACTTTCTGCATCAAACTGGATATTTTTCAAGTTTTGTGGCAGATTTTCAGTTTTTCCTATTTCCATAGGCTGTTTTTCTACGCTTTGACGTAATTGAACAGTAACTCTGGCAAAGACTTCGTCCAAATCAAAAGGTTTGACTATGTAATCATTGGCACCGTCTAAGAGGTATTGACTGATTAACTTCTTATCGCTCAAAGCCGTTAGCATAATGACCGGAATTTGACTTTGTTCCCTGATAGCTTTTAAAACCTGATCCCCATTTTTCCCAGGAAGCATGATATCTAGCAAAACGAGGTCAATCTCCCCTTGGTCAAAACGCATGATTCCTTCTGTACCAGAAAAGGCTTGAATCACCTCATGCTCCTCAGTAAGAAGTGTTCGCAAAATCTCTTGAATGTCACTATTGTCTTCAATAACCAATATCCTAGCCATAAATACCAACCTTTCTGCAACTATTATAGCATGTTTTATTGATAAAGCTTAAACAGCAAAGCTCCTCGCATAAAAGCGCGAGAAAGCCTTAGAGAGTTAAAATATAAAATCCACTTGCTAGATGACCTAGTATCTTATAGTTGCTAATAAGAAGTTAGTCTAGCAGAATGAATCTCTCATTTCTCCCCTACTAGT
>DXLD01000062.1:0-1088 GCA_019414935.1 Streptococcus sp. | reverse complement strand
TGACCACAACTATCTGTATCCAAAATCGGCTCTGAACCGATGGCTGTAGGATAAAAGAGCAATTCAGCACCATTCAATGCAAGACAGCGCGCTGTTTCAGGGAACCATTGATCCCAACAGATACCGATCCCAATCTTGGCATAGCGAGTATCCCAGACCTTGAAACCTGTATTACCAGGCGTGAAATAAAATTTTTCTTGATAATAATGGTCATCTGGTATATGGGTCTTTCGATACACACCCAGCACTTCCCCATCTGCATCAATGACAGCAATAGAGTTATATAAGACATTGCCATCTTTTTCATAGAAACTGATCGGTAAAACGACCTGTAGTTCCTTAGCAATGGTTTTAAAATGCTGAATGGCTGTATTGTCTGTCACCGACTGGGCATGCTGGTAGTAGTCATACTGACGTTCCTGACAAAAGTATGGACGTTCAAACAATTCGGGTAAAAGAATAATTTGTGCGCCTTGTTCTGCAGCCTGACGTACTAAACGCTCCGCTGTTTGAATATTTGTTGCCACATCCTTAGCGCATTGCATCTGAATGGCTGCAACTCTTACATTTCTCATCTTTTTCTCCTATTCTGGGATTTGTTGGGTGATACAGTGGATATTGCCACCACCTAAAAGAATATCTCTGGCTGGAATTCCAACAACTTTACGGTCTGGGAAACACTTACTGAGGATATCTAAGGCCACTTGGTCGTTTACATCCTCAAACTGTGGAACCAAGACAGCCTTGTTGGCGATATAAAAGTTTACGTAGGAAGCTGCTAGTCGTTCACCTGCGTATCGCTCTTCTTCTCCTTCTTCATAGATGTAGCCTGGCAAATCCTCTTCTGTCACAACCTGATGAATAGCTGGAATAGGAAGCTTATGAATGGTGAAGGGACGACCTTTTGCATCCGTTTCCTTCTCTAAAAGCGCTAAATCAGCTGCTGACATGGCATACTGAGGATCACTTTCGTCGTCTGTCCAAGCCAAGACAAGTTCTGCAGGACCAACAAAGGCTGCAACGTTATCAACGTGTTCATTGGTTTCGTCCTGATAAATACCATAAGGAAGCCAGATAACTTTTTCAGC
>DXLD01000061.1:0-8887 GCA_019414935.1 Streptococcus sp. | reverse complement strand
ACCTCAAAACGGTGTTTTGAGCAGCCTGCGGCTAGCTTCCTAGTTTACTCTTTGATTTTCATTGAGTATAAACAGCAACTCTCCAGTTCAATTGGAGAGTTTTTTTGATGAGAGTAAATATTTATAGACCTCAATTTGACACTATACTTTTTCTATGATAAAATGTAACAAATTTGTTTACAACAAATCAAATCTAAACGAAATGGAATTTTTTATGAAATCACTCAAAGGAATACTCTTTATCATAGCTAGTTTTGTCTTGACTATTTTGACTTGGATGGGCACTTCTCCCCAATTCATGATTCCAGGACTAGCTTTAACAAGCCTATCTCTGACCTTTATCCTAGCCACTCGTCTCCCACTACTAGAAAGCTGGTTCCACGGTTTGGAGAAGGTCTATACTGTCCACAAATTCACAGCCTTTCTCTCCATCATTCTACTAATCTTTCATAACTTTAGTATGGGCGGTTTGTGGGGCTCTCGCTTAGCTGCTCAGTTTGGCAATCTTGCAATCTATATCTTTATCAGCATCATCCTTGTCGCCTATTTAGGCAAATACATCCAATACGAAGCTTGGCGATGGATTCACCGTCTAGTTTACCTAGCTTATATTTTCGGACTCTTTCACGTCTACATGATGATGGGCAATCGCCTCCTCACATTTAATCTTCTAAGTTTTGTTGTTGGTAGCTATGCCCTTTTAGGCTTACTAGCTGGTTTTTATATCATCTTCCTTTATCAAAAGATTTCCTTCCCTTACCTTGGAAAAATTACCAATCTCAAACGCTTGAATCACGATACTAGAGAAATTCAAATCCATCTTAGCAGACCTTTCAACTATCAATCAGGCCAATTTGCCTTCTTAAAGATTTTCCAAGAAGGCTTTGAAAGTGCTCCGCATCCCTTTTCTATCTCAGGAGGTCATGGTCAAACTCTCTACTTTACTGTTAAAAATTCAGGTGACCATACCAAGAATATCTATGACAACCTTCGAGTCGGCAGCAAAGTAAGTGTAGACAGAGCTTACGGACACATGATTATAGAAGAAGGACGAGAAAATCAGGTTTGGATTGCTGGAGGTATTGGGATCACCCCCTTTATCTCTTACATCCGTGAACATCCTATTTTAGATAAACAGGTTCACTTCTACTATAGCTTCCGTGGAGAAGAAAATGCAGTCTACCTTGATTTGCTCCGTGACTATGCTCAAAAAAATCCTAATTTCGAACTCCATCTAGTCGACAGTAGGAAAGATGGCTATCTTCATTTTGAACAAAAAGAAATGCCTGAACAGGCAACCATCTATATGTGTGGTCCTCTTTCTATGATGAAGTCACTTGCTAAACAGATTAAGAAAGAAAGTCCAAAAGCAGAGCTTATTTACGAAGGATTCAAGTTCAAATAACCACTCATACTCTCCTGGAATTTCCCAGGAGTTTTTTTACGCAACCGCAAAAAAACACTGCCGGATTTCTAGCAGTGTTTTGTGTTTCATTTATCTTAGTAGACTGTTTTTTCAGTTTCTACATCAAAGAAGTGTGCTTTGTTCAAGTCAAATCCAAGTTCAACTGTTGCACCTGTTTGCAAGTAGTCACGAGCATCAACTTTGGCAACAAATTCGTCTTTACCAACTTGGCAGTAAAGGTGAGATTCTGAACCAAGCAATTCTGATACTGAGATAGTAGCTTTGACAACTGATTCTGGGAATGTTTCAAGGAAAGCAGGTTCTGCATTCACGTCTTCTGGACGGATACCGAAGATCAATTCTTTACCTTCGTAGCCTTTTTCACGAAGAACTTTCAATGCGCCTTCTGGAACTTTCAAACGGAAACCATCAGAAATAATTTCGCTTCCAACCAATTTCACATTGATGAAGTTCATAGCTGGGCTTCCGATGAATCCTGCTACGAATTTGTTAACTGGGTTTTTGTAAACTTCTTGAGGAGTACCGATTTGTTCTACACGTCCGATAGTACCTGTACCAGCAGGGTTTTTAGTTGCTGACATGATAACGATACGGTCTGCCAGTGTCATCGCTTCTGTTTGGTCGTGAGTTACGTAGATAGTTGTAGCTCCGATACGACGGTGGATTTTCGCAATTTCAGCACGCATTGATACACGAAGTTTGGCATCCAAGTTTGACAAAGGTTCGTCCATCAAGAATACTTTTGCGTCACGGACGATCGCACGACCCATGGCAACACGTTGACGTTGACCACCTGAAAGGTCAGCTGGTTTACGTTCCAAGAATTCTTTCAATCCAAGGATTTCAGCTGCTTCTTGCACACGTTTATCGATATCTTCTTTGCTGTATTTACGCAATTTCAAACCGAAAGCCATGTTGTCATAAACAGTCATGTGTGGATAAAGAGCGTAGTTTTGGAATACCATGGCGATGTCACGGTCTTTTGGAGCTACGTCGTTGACAACCACGCCATCGATAGATGCAGTACCTTCTGTGATGTCTTCAAGACCAGCAATCATACGAAGAGTTGTTGATTTACCACATCCTGAAGGACCTACGAAAACGATAAATTCTTTGTCTTTGATGTCCAAGTTGAAGTCTTCAACTGAATAGTGTTCGCTGTTTGGATATTTTTTGTAAATATTTTTAAGATTCAATTCTACCATGAGGTGAACTCCTTTTGTCTTTTGATAGTTTTATTATAGATGAAAACGCTTTACTTTTCTATGGCAAGGTGACCAAAAAAATAAAAAAGTTCTGTGCAACTTGCACAAAACTTTAGAGAATATCTGGTAAAATCAATTGATAACACAAGGTCAGGTCGGTCAACTCCTTCAACTGAAGTCCTGTCAACTCTTCCCATTTATCAATCTTGTATTGGAGAGAATTGCGGTGCAGATAGAGTTGCTGGGCTGTTTTAGTCAGGACAGCACTATTTTCCCAAAGAGATAGAACAATCTCCTGAATCTGGTCTTGATCCAAAATCATCTGGTGTAGACATTCCTTGATTACTCTCAAATCCACAAGCCTTTCTCCCATACTCCAAAGATAGAGCTGAGAAAAAGTATGAACACCTTGGTGGCCCTGACGCCACCAAGTCTTAAACAAATCCCGCTCCGCTTTGATTAAGTCTGATAGAGCTTGATGGCCCGTCTGAGACCAAACCTGTCCCAACATGATAGACAGACGCAGTCCAAAGTCATACTCAACCGCTTCAATCGTATCACTTAAAATAGCTCGTACAGATGTGTATTTGTCTTGTTGAAGCACGAAAACATAATCCTGAGCTCCGACCTGAAGGACGGTCTGACAGTTCGGAAAAAGAGTCCGCATCATATCCAGCCAAGAAGCCAGGTTTTCCTGCTGAAAATAGGAAAGATGACAATAAACCAACTGAATCTTTTTAAAAGTTTTCGGTGCCTGACCCTTGCCCTCAATCAGATAGGAATACCAAGGATTGAGCGAGCGAGCCTGCTCCTGCTGGGTCAAAAGGGCAACCAACTGCTTTTCACGCTCGCTGAGCCCAGCTTCCTCCAGCAAAATCCACTGCTGAGAAGCTAAAGGGAGGGTGAGATAGCCCTCTTTCTCTACTGGTTGGTCTGAAATCTGAGCTTCAGGAAACCAGTCTTGTAGTTCTTTTACCATCATATCCTAGCCCTCCACTTTTTGGATGCACCACGAAATCAAGCTCTCAAGACGTTCCAGATTTTCAGTCATATGGAGATAGCCCATGACCGCTTCAAAACCTGTGGACATACGATAAGTCACCACATCAGCATTTTTAGCCTTTGTGTGGCTATTGGTATTGCGACCACGTTTATAGATTTCTTCTTCTTTTTCCGTTAAGACTCGCTCCTCCAACATAAGGGAAATCAAACAAGCCTGAGCCTTGGCTGAGACATACTTAGTCGCTTCTTGGTGGAGTTTGTTGGGTTTGGTCATACCTTTGAGGATGAGGTGACGGCGAATATACATAGAATACACCGCGTCCCCCTCAAAAGCTAGCGCAATCCCGTTAATGAGATTGACATCAATCACGTGTCCACCTCACTCCATCCTTGGTGTCAAGAAGCTTAATCCCTTGAACAGCCAATTGATCACGGATCTGGTCCGCTGTCGCAAAGTCACGATTAGCACGCGCTTCTTGACGTTTTTGAATCAAGGCTTCAATCTCTGCATCCAAAACTTCCTCTACAAAGACAATACCAAAGACTTCCAACATATCTGCAAGAGCTTCCTTAACACTTGTATCATAGTTGCCTGAATTGATCCATTTGGCCATTTCAAAGACCACTGTGATACCATTGGCAGAGTTGAAATCCTCATCCATAGCTGCTACAAACTTATCTTTAAAAGCTTGCAACTCTTGAGCATCTACAGTTCCAGTAAATGGTTGCTCATAAGTGTTCTTCAAATACTTGAGATTGGTCTCAGCGTCTCGCACTGCCTTTTCCGTAAAGTTGATAGGCTTGCGGTAATGCTGAGTCGCAAAGAAGAAACGAAGCACTTGACCATCAAGCGTTTTGAGGGCATCATGAACAGTGATAAAGTTCCCTAAAGACTTGGACATCTTGACATTATCGATATTGACAAAGCCATTATGCATCCAATAGTTGGCAAAGGTCTTTCCTGTTTTTGCTTCTGACTGGGCAATTTCATTGGTGTGGTGTGGAAACTCTAGGTCGGCTCCGCCACCGTGGATATCAATGGTATCGCCCAAAATCTCTGTTGACATAACCGAACACTCGATATGCCAGCCCGGACGACCAGGTCCCCAAGGGCTATCCCAAGAAATCTCTCCTGATTTGGCAGATTTCCAGAGGGCAAAGTCCACAGGATTTTCCTTACGAGCCGTTTCTTCATCGGTACGACCTGAAGCACCCAGCTCCAAATCTTCCAAGGTTTTATTGGCCAACTTGGCATAGTTGTGGGATTTTTCCACACGGAAATAAACATCCCCTTGACTCTCGTAAGCAAAGCCTTTTTCAATCAAATCTTTCACAAAGCGGATAATGTCAGCCATAAACTCCACTACACGCGGATGGCGAGTCGCGGGTTTGACGCCCAAGGCTGTCACATCCTCACGAAAGGCAGCGATGTACTTGTCCGCAACCTCCTGAGGCATGATACCTTCTTCCTTGGCACGGTTGATAATCTTATCATCAACATCCGTAAAATTGGAAATATAGGCAACCTCATAACCACGGTATTCAAAATAGCGACGAATCGTATCAAAAGCTACCGTCGAACGGGCATTCCCCACGTGGATATAGTTATACACGGTTGGCCCACAAACATACATCTTGACTTTGCCGTCCTCAATCGGGACAAATTCTCGCAAATCACGAGACATGGTATCATAGATTTTAATCATAAAATAATAGTCAGGAAAGCTAAAATCCGAGAACAGTTAGTTTCATCACTAAGAGTTCAATTGAATTTCAGTCCGAATGTCTCTACACTTCGGAATCCCTTGCTCCTTTCTCATTCAGATAAACCACCTGGGTCTGTTTGACAAAGCCAATTTTTTCATACAAGCGCTTGGCACCTACATTGCTATCTTCTACTGCAATCTGAAATTCCTTATCATTTTGCTCAATTAGTTGGTTGACAAGGGATTTTGCTAAGTAGCTTCCATAGCCTTTTCCACGTTCAGGTTCAGATATTGCTAAACCGTATAAGTAATTCGTATCGCTCGATAAATCAACCGTGCAAGTTCCGATAACCTGACCGTCTTTTAACAAAATATATAAGCGACTTTCTGGATCCTTCAGAGCTTCAGCGACATATCTATCCACAACTTCTCTCGATTCATGTTCCTCTGAAAATGCCTGAAATTTTAACTGACTAATTTGCTCCTGATACGAACTATCTGCTAACAAAACTTCAAGATTGGAAAGCTTTGCTAACGGATAAGGTCTTCTATCCTTACCCAACCAAGTTTCTGTATCCTCGTCCTCGACCAATCCCCAGTTGCTAACAAAATCAGAATGACGTTCTAGAAAAATACGTTCTGTCTGAAAAGTGACTGAATGAATAGGAAAAGAAGCTGTTTCTTTCTCAAAACTAGTAAACAATGCACGTGCAATTCCCTGACGGCGATGATCTGGATGAACCAGTATCGTCACTTCTACATCTTGGTCATCTGCATAGACAGTTAATAAACCAACAAGTTCGCCTTTTTCATAATAAAGGAAAAAGGCGGGCATGTTTGGGTCAAAATTAAGCATGTTAGAAAGATAGGGATCACGATAGGTACCGTCATAGTTTTGGCAACAGTTAATTAGTTTTTTCGCCTCAGATAACTCCTCTTGGCTTAACTTGTTTCTTGCTTGAATCATATAGCTATCCTCTACAACCCAGACGATCTGTGACTGGCTTCCTTAGCCTGCTCGAGTTTATTGACGTAGTATTCCCGTTTTACTTCAACTTCGTGAATGGTTGGTTCATCCTTTTGCCCATGCACTCGGACAATCTTAGCCGGAATACCGACAACTGTCACATCACTAGGTACATCTGCCACGACAACTGCTGCAGCACCGACCTTGGCATTTTCACCGATTTCCACCGGCCCGATAACTTGGGCATGGGCCGATATGAGCGCTCCTTTACGAACAGTTGGATGGCGTTTGCCAACATCCTTACCAGTCCCACCGAGAGTCACCCCATGATAAAGGAGAACACCCTTTTCAACAATCGCTGTCTCTCCAATCACCAAGCCTGAACCATGGTCGATAAAAACACCTGAATCAATCTGGGCACCTGGATGAATCTCAATCTGAGTCCAAAAGCGCCAAAACTGACTGTGCATACGAGCCAGGAGTTTGAAGCCATGCTTCCAGAGAAAATGCGAGAGACGGTGGGCCGCCAAGGCCTTGACACCTGGATAAGTCAGCAAAACCTCCAAAGTGGTGCGGGCCGCTGGATCATTTTCTTTTACGATATCAATGGTTTCGCGCCACCATCCCATACATTTCTCCTTTTCTTATTCTGAATCTTTTGGTGTTTCTGTAAATTCTTTCTTAGGTTTGTGATCCTTATGATGACGTGGGCGGTGAGGTCTCTCAGACTTTTCGCCTTTTTCATCACGTTCAGGTTTTGGAGGACGAGGAAGAAGGGCCTTCATAGAAGCATCCACACGTCCTTTTTCATCAATCTTGATAACCTTAACATCAACTTCATCCCCGATTGCTACCAAGTCTTCGACATTATTGGTACGTGTCCAAGCCATCTCAGAGATATGAACAAGGGCATCTGTCTTATCAAAGAGGTTAACAAAGGCACCAAATTTCTCGATACGAACGACTTTAGCACGGTAAACTTCGTCCACCTTAGCTTCACGAACCAAACCAGCAATAATTTCTTTAGCACGATTGATGGCATCTTGGTCGCTAGAGTAGATAGATACATTTCCTTCTTCATCGATATCAATCTTAACGCCTGTTTCAGCGATAATCTTGTCGATGGTTTCTCCACCCTTACCGATGACAATCTTGATCTTGTCCACATCAATCTTAATAGTATCAATTTTCGGAGCAGTTGGAGCCAATTCTGGACGAACTTCTGGAATAGTTGCTTCAATCACATCAAGGATTTCAAAACGCGCTTTCTTAGCTTGGGCAAGAGCCTCAGTCAAGATTTCTGCAGTAATCCCTTGGATCTTGATATCCATTTGAAGGGCTGTAATCCCGTCACGAGTACCTGCAACCTTGAAGTCCATGTCTCCAAAGTGGTCTTCCAAACCTTGGATATCTGTCAATACTGTGTAGTTATTTCCATCTGAGATGAGACCCATGGCAATCCCTGCTACTGGCGCCTTGATTGGCACACCACCAGCCATAAGGGCAAGAGTTCCAGCACAGATAGAAGCCTGAGATGAAGAACCGTTTGATTCCAAGACCTCAGCTACCAGACGGATAGCATATGGGAATTCTTCCAAACTTGGCAATACTTGAGCAAGAGCACGCTCACCAAGAGCACCGTGACCGATTTCACGACGACCTGGCGCACCGTAGCGTCCAGTTTCCCCTACAGAGTATTGAGGGAAGTTATAGTGGTGCATAAAGCGTTTCTTATACTCTGGATCCAAACCATCAATAATTTGAGTTTCTCCCATCGGAGCCAAGGTCAAGACTGAAAGGGCTTGAGTTTGTCCACGAGTGAAGAGACCTGAACCGTGCACACGAGGAAGGAAGTCAACAACCGCATCCAAAGGACGGATTTCATCGACCTTACGACCATCAGGACGTACCTTATCTTCTGTGATTAAACGGCGCACTTCAGCGTGTTCCATTTGTTCCAAGATTTCAGCCACATCTCGCATGATACGGTCAAATTCCTCATGGTCTGCATATTTTTCTTCGTAAACGGCAGTAACTTGGTCCTTAACTGCTTGAGTTGCAGCCTCACGAGCCAATTTTTCTTCTACTTGAACTGCCTTTTGGAGGTCGCTGTTGTAGACTGCGATAATTTCAGCCTGTAATTCAGCGTCCACATGAAGCAATTCTACTTCTGCTTTTTCCTTACCGACAGCTGCAACGATTTCTTCTTGGAAGGCAATCAATTCTTTGACTGCTTCATGCCCTTTAAGAAGGGCTTCCAACATGATTTCTTCTGATAATTCTTTAGCACCAGACTCTACCATGTTGATGGCGTGTTTAGTACCAGCTACTGTCAATTCAAGGAGAGATTGCTCTGCTTGTTCTTGCGTAGGGTTGATGATGATTTGACCATCCACATAACCCACTTGTACCCCAGCAATTGGGCCGTCAAATGGGATATCTGAAATAGAGAGTGCCAAGGATGAACCAAACATAGCAGCCATTGGTGCAGAGGCATTTTCATCATAAGAAAGCACTGTGTTAATCACTTGCACTTCATTACGGAAACCTTCCGCAAACATAGGACGGATTGGACGGTCAA
>DXLD01000060.1:0-8992 GCA_019414935.1 Streptococcus sp. | reverse complement strand
TCAAGAAACTCCTTTTTTAGAAGAATATCAAACTTTACTCACCTCTATCCAACAAATTGATACACAAAACCAAATCATTCAGCAAATTCTTGAATTTGTGCACCAACACTACTGCATGCACTTTACCATTTCTACCATTGCAGATAATCTAGGATATAGTGAAAGTTATCTATATAAGGTTATCAAAGAAGACTTCCCAATGACGCTAAATGAATATATCTTACGCTACCGCCTCAAACAAGCTATAGATAAAATGGCTGAGTCCCCCAATTCCCCCCTAAGCTATATCTCTGAACAAGTTGGATTTTCAGACTATAAATATTTTGCCAAAGTTTTTAAAAAGTATCTCCATATTTCTCCAAAAGAATTAAAACTCATGGATAAAAACCATTGATGTAAAAGGATTGCTCAACTCTAGCAATCTTTTTATTTTGTACTTATACTCAATGAAAATCAAAGTGCTAACTACTCAAATCATAGCTTTGAGATCACAGATAAAGTGACGTGTTTTGAAGAGGATTACCATCAAAATCTCAGCTACAATTCACCCATCCTTGCTCTAGGAACTCATTTCCTATTTTTCGTTTTAGATTTCTTTAAGGTTTTTATTATATCCTGTAGAACTCTACAATTTGAAAACATTAATAATCTAGGTAGAGAAAATGTTCGTAAAAAAGGAGATACTTATGAAAAAAATACTATTCTTTCTCTCTTGTGGCTGGATATTCCTTTCTTTATCAGGATGTTCTTCACCTATAGAAGCGGAAACTAGCACTGAAAAAGATTCAGATAGCACTTTGGTTGTCTACTCGCCTAACCCTGAAGACCTTATCGAAGAAACAGTCCCAGCCTTCGAAGAAAAATATGGTATTAAGGTTGACTTAGTACAAGCCAGCACTGGTGAATTGTTCAAAAAAGCTGAGGCCGAAAAAGAATCCCCTGTAGCTGATGTCATTTTCGGAGGCTCCTACGCCCTCTTCTCTTCTAACGAAAAACTTTTTGAACCTTATATTTCTCAAGAGAACGACCAGATAATTCCTGAATATCAAAATAAAACAGGATTCTACACACCTTATACACTGGATGTCAGTGTCATCATTGCCAATTCAGCTCTTACAAAAGATATAAAAATTGAAGGTTACAATGATCTACTCAATCCTAAATTAAAAGGAAAAATTGCTACTGCTGATCCTAGTAATGCTTCTAGCGCCTTTGCACAATTAACAAACATGCTTGTAGATCAAGGTGGATACGAAAATGAACAAGCTTGGAACTATGTGAAAAATCTCTTTACCCTAGTAGATGGAAAGATTGCATCTAGCTCTTCGAATGTTTACAAAGCTGTCGCCGATGGGGAAATGGCTGTAGGACTCACCTATGAAGATCCTGCCTTAAAACTCTTAAATGATGGGGTTGATGTAAAGGTTATTTATCCAAAAGAAGGAACCGTCTTTTTACCTGGTAACGCTGCTATCGTCAAAAATGCCAAACACATGGAAAACGCTAAGAAATTTATCGATTTCCTCCTTTCTCAAGAAATCCAAGATAAGCTAGGAACTGAAACTACAATCAGACCCATTCGTAAAAATGCTAAAACCAATAAAAATATGAAGGCTATGACAGAAATCAATATTGCCACTGAAGATTCCGATTATGTCATTAAAAACAAATCCGCCATTCTTAAAAAGTACAATGACATTTTTACAGATATCCAATCTAAAAAATAAACTTTGACTTTCCAATGATTAACTGTCAAACCCTACTAAAATCAAAAAGATTACTTCCGTTTTTGTAGAGAATTTTACTCTAATAGAATAGAATTATCAGTTTTAAAAACGCTTACATTATTTTAAAATAAACTTAAATAACACAACGGAGGTATCCATCATGAAAAAGAAATGGATGTATTATGCTGCTTGCGGACTAGCCCTTTTTGGTCTTGCTGCTTGTTCTTCTAATGAATCTGCCGATGGCGGTTCATCTGATAAAGGAGACGGCGGTTCGCTAGTCGTTTATTCACCAAACTCAGAGGGCTTAATCGGAGCAACTATTCCTGCCTTTGAAGAAAAATATGGTATCAAAGTAGAACTGATTCAAGCTGGTACTGGAGAACTTTTCAAAAAACTAGAGTCAGAAAAAGAAGCTCCTGTAGCTGATGTCATCTTTGGTGGTTCTTATACACAATATGCTACCCACGGAGAACTCTTTGAAAACTATACTTCAAAAGAAAATGATAATGTTATCAAAGAATATCAAAACACAACTGGCTACTCTACACCTTATACACTAGATGGTAGTGTTTTAATCGTCAATCCTGATTTAACAAAAGGCATGAACATCGAAGGATATAGCGACCTTCTCAAACCTGAACTAAAAGGAAAAATTGCAACTGCTGACCCAGCAAACTCTTCTAGCGCATTTGCTCAATTAACAAATATGCTACAAGCTCAAGGTGGTTACAAAGACGATAAAGCTTGGTCTTATGTAAAAGATCTATTCACACTTATTGATGGGAAAATCGGTTCAAGCTCATCCGGTGTCTATAAAGCAGTCGCTGACGGAGAAATGGCTGTTGGTCTCTCTTATGAAGATCCGGCTGTTAAACTCTTAAATGACGGAGCTAACATCAAGGTAGTCTATCCAAAAGAAGGAACAGTCTTCCTACCTGCTAGTGCCGCTATCGTTAAAAAAGCTAAAAACATGGAAAATGCCAAGAAATTTATCGATTTCATTATCTCTCAAGAAGTACAAGATACACTTGGCACAACCACTACTAACCGTCCTGTTCGTAAAAATGCTAAAACAAGCGAAAACATGAAACCAATTGACAAAATCAAAACACTCACTGAAGATTATGATTATGTCATTAAGAATAAATCAGATATCGTTAAGAAATACAACGAAGTCTTTACAGATATCCAATCTAAACAGTAAAAGAGGTTCACTATGAGTGAGATCAAAATTATTAACGCAAAAAAAATCTACCACGATGTCCCTGTTATTGAGAATTTGAACATTACAATTCCAAAAGGAAGTCTCTTTACCCTTCTTGGGCCTTCAGGGTGTGGGAAAACGACCCTTCTTCGTATGATTGCAGGTTTCAACAGTATCGAAGGCGGAGAATTTTACTTCGATGATACAAAAATCAATAATATGGAACCCAGCAAACGCAATATCGGCATGGTTTTCCAAAACTACGCTATTTTCCCACATTTGACTGTTCGAGATAATGTTGCTTTTGGTCTCAAGCAAAAGAAAGTTCCAAAAGAAGAATTGGTCCAACAGACCAACAAGTATCTTGAACTCATGCAAATTGCTCAATATGCGGATCGAAAGCCTGATAAACTCAGTGGTGGACAACAACAACGTGTCGCCTTGGCACGTGCCTTAGCGGTTAATCCAAGTGTTCTCCTCATGGACGAACCCCTTAGTAACCTGGATGCCAAACTTCGCTTGGATATGCGTCAAGCCATTCGAGAAATCCAACACGAAGTAGGAATTACAACTGTTTATGTAACCCACGACCAAGAAGAAGCGATGGCTATTTCAGATCAAATTGCTGTTATGAAAGATGGAGTTATCCAACAAATTGGCCGACCAAAAGAACTCTATCATAAACCAGCTAATGAGTTTGTAGCAACCTTTATCGGACGCACAAATATTATCCCTGCCACTCTTGAAAAACGGAGCGACGGCGCTTATATTGTCTTTTCAGATGGCTATGCCCTTCGAATGCCAGCTCTTGATCAGGCTGAGGAGCAAGCCATTCATGTAAGTATTCGTCCTGAAGAATTCATTAAAGATGAATCTGGAGATATTGAAGGAATTATTAGCGATAGCGTCTATCTTGGACTGAATACGGAGTATTTCATCGAGACAGGCTTTGCCTCAAAAATTCAAGTTAGCGAAGAATCAACTTTTGAAGAAGATCTACAAAAAGGCGATCGTATTCGTCTACGAATCAATACTCAAAAATTAAACGTCTTTTCTGCAGATGGTTCACAAAACCTGATAGAAGGAGTCAACCATGGAACGTAAAAAACTAAATATTTGGACAGCCTCCTCTTTCTTCATCTTTCTTACTTATCTTGTCTTTCTCGTTTATCCTATCGTTACCGTGCTCAAGCAAGCACTCATACATGAAGGACAATTCTCACTAGCTAATTTTGTCACTTTCTTTAGTAAAGCCTACTATTCTGAGACACTCGTCAACAGTTTCAAGGTTTCCATTACCGCTACTGTCACTTCCTTAGTTGTAGGAACCCTATTAGCTTATCTCTTCTCTATGTATGACTTCAAGGGAAAGAAATTTCTACAAATATTGATTATCATTGCTTCCATGTCAGCTCCTTTCGTGGGAGCCTACTCCTGGATTCTCTTGCTGGGACGAAATGGGGTCATCACTAAATTCCTGACAAATACCTTTCATCTTCCAGCTATTGATATTTATGGATTCAAAGGAATTGTACTTGTCTTTACACTGCAACTATTCCCACTGGTATTTCTATACGTTGCTGGGACAATGAAAAGTATTGACAATTCTCTACTTGAAGCCGCTGAAAGCATGGGGTCCTTCGGATTTAAGCGTATCGTAACGGTTGTTTTACCTCTTCTAGTTCCAACCTTACTAGCTGCTGCCCTGCTTGTATTTATGAGAGCATTCTCAGACTTTGGAACACCTATGTTAATTGGTGAAGGATATCGGACTTTCCCGGTCTTGATTTATACCCAATTCATTAGCGAGGTTGGAGGAAATTCTGCTTTTGCATCTGCTTTAGCAATTATGGCGATTATCATTGCCTTGGCGATTTTCCTTATCCAAAAATACATCTCAAACCGCTACAGTTTCAGCATGAATTCGCTCCATCCAATTGAGCCTAAAAAAACTACAAAAGGAAAAATGGCTGCCATTTATGCAACAGTCTACGGAATTATCTTGTTCTCTGTTCTACCTCAAGTCTACTTGATTTATACTTCTTTCCTAAAAACATCAGGTATGGTATTTGTCAAAGGTTATTCTCTAAACAGTTACAAGGTAGCTTTCAATCGTATGGGATCTGCTATTTTCAATACTATTCGTATCCCTTTGATTGCCTTAGTTCTAGTTGTCCTATTCGCAACATTTATCTCCTACCTAGCCGTTAGAAAACGGAATTTGTTTACAAACTTAATTGACAGTCTCAGTATGGTCCCTTATATTGTACCCGGAACTGTTCTAGGGATTGCCTTCATTTCTTCCTTCAATACCGGTCTATTTGGAAGTGGATTTCTTATGATTACAGGGACAGCTTTCATCTTAATTATGTCCCTATCTGTCAGAAGATTACCGTATACTATTCGCTCATCTGTTGCTAGCTTGCAACAAATAGCCCCAAGTATTGAAGAAGCTGCTGAAAGCTTAGGAAGTAGCCGTCTCAATACCTTTGCCAAGATTACAACTCCAATGATGCTATCTGGTATTATTTCTGGAGCCATCCTATCTTGGGTCACAATGATTTCAGAACTCTCTACTTCTATCCTCCTCTACAATGTCAAAACAAGAACAATGACTGTAGCCATTTATACAGAGGTTCTCAGAGGGAATTACGGTGTAGCCGCAGCCTTGTCAACTATCCTGACTGTTCTAACAGTAGGTTCCTTGCTCTTGTTTATGAAAATCTCTAAAAGCAACAGCATTACACTTTAGTTTCCCCCATCAAAAACAGCCGAAAGGATTACCCTCGGCTGTTTTTTCTTATCTTGATATTCTTATCAAATCCCTAGTTCATAACAAGCAAGTCTAGACTGATTAAATAGAGGCTTCTTCCATCTTCTCACGTCCTAGTTCTCGGTAACTACGGTCGCCGACAACTTCTACGCTAAACTGGCCGTCCTCATATTCAAGGATCGTCACGCTACCATTATCTAGACCATGCGGATGCATGCCATTAATCAAATAAACAATGGTTCCAATGGTCATTCCGTGGCTGACGACAAGGGCATTGCCCCCACCTTGTTCTTCCATTTCTTTGGCAATCGCTTCAAAACCTTCCTTGATTCGGCCACTGAGTTTTTCCCAGCCTTCAGCCCAACCAGCTGTATCGACCTCTACCAAACCCTCAGCCAGTTCAGCATAAGACAATTGATGAACATGGTCCACATTAAAGATACGAGGAATAATGCCCATGAAAAGATCACCATCATAAGCTCCGTCAAAGCTACCAAAACACCATTCTCTGATACGCTTGTCCATGCGATAAGGGATCTTCCCCTGCAAGCCAAGTTCATTAAGGATGATTCCCATTGTCTGAATGGTGCGACCAGAATCACTCGAATAAGCGCGATCAAACTGTAGACCAGATTCTCGCAAACCGATTCCTAACTCTTGAATCCCTCGTTCACCTTCAGCTGTTAAAGGAGTATCGCTCCAACCTTGCGCGCGACCAATCGTGTTAAACATGGTCTTGCCATGACGTACCAAATACAATCGTACTTTTACCATTTTCCGTCCTCCGTTTACTTCTATTATATCATGGATGATAAAACAAAAGCCACCCATACAGGCGACTTTTGCAGGAGATTATTATGAAAAAGTTTAGGAGTTCTATTAAATAAAGATATTAGATGAAAATCAAATTCAAACTAAATCAGTGTTATCTGTTTCAAATAATATTAGGAGGTCCTTATTTAATGATTATAGTATACACATCCAACCTTAAATAGAACTTAAAATTTCTCCTATTTTCTTAATTTTTAAAACTATGAATTGGTGCTGGGATTTGTCCTCCACGAGAGATGAAATCAACAGACGAAGCCCCATTGACCTTCATAACTGGAGCTGTACCAAGAAGACCACCAAACTCAATCATATCTCCCTCTTTTCCTTTGGGAATAATACGAACAGCTGTTGTTTTCATGTTAATAACACCAATTGCAGCCTCATCTGCAATCATGGCCGCAATGGTTTCAGCAGGAGTATCTTCTGGGATAGCAATCATATCCAAACCAACGGAACAGATAGCCGTCATAGCTTCTAGTTTTTCCAAATTAAGAGAGCCATTTTGCACTGCAGCAATCATTCCTTCATCCTCTGAAACAGGGATAAAGGCACCAGACAAACCACCAACTTGGTTGCAAGCCATAACTCCGCCCTTCTTAACTTGATCATTCAAGAGAGCCAAGGCAGCCGTCGTCCCGTGTGTTCCAACTGTCTCAAGTCCCATTTCCTCAAGGACACGTGCAACAGAATCTCCAACCGCAGGAGTTGGCGCCAAACTCAAGTCTACAATACCAAACTCCACACCCAGTCTTTCACTAGCCATCTGACCAACCAATTGACCGATACGAGTGATTTTAAAGGCAGTTTTCTTAACTGTTTCGGCTACTACATCAAAGCTCTGTCCACGAACTTTTTCCAAGGCACGTTTCACAACACCAGGACCAGAAACTCCGACATTGATGATAACATCTGCCTCCCCAACACCATGAAAGGCACCCGCCATAAATGGATTATCCTCAACAGCATTAGCGAATACAACCAGCTTGGCCGCTCCCATATCTGATAGATTAGCCGTTTCCTTGATAACTCGTCCCATATCTGCCACAGCCGTCATATTAATACCAGACTTGGTTGAGCCAATATTAACTGACGAGCAAACCTTATCTGTTTCAGCCAAAGCACGAGGAATAGAATTGATGAGAATCTCATCTCCCTTTTGGTACCCCTTTTGTACCAAGGCAGAGAAACCACCAATAAAATCCACACCGATTTCTTTCGCAGCCTTATCAAGCGCTTTTGCCAGAACCACATAGTCCGTCGCATCTGTCGCTGCCCCAATCAGAGAAATAGGAGTCACCGATACACGCTTATTAACGATAGGAATTCCCAACTCAGCTGCAATTTCATCGCCAACAGCCACTAAATTAGTCGCCTTGGTCCTAATCTTTTGATAAATTTTCTCCGCAGCACGATTGATATCCGGATCAATACAGTCCAAAAGGGAAATTCCCATGGTAATGGTTCTAATATCGAAGTTTTGCTCCTCAATCATGGAGATGGTTTCAGTAACTTGTCTAATATCCATGATAACCTCCTAGATATTATACATAGCTTCGAAAATCGCTGCACTCTGAATGTTGATTTTCACATTCAAAATTTGCCCAAAAGCTTCAAATTCATTACGAAGACGTGTAAAATCTTGCTTTTCATCACTAGAGACGACAGCCATCATCGTGAAATATTCATCCAAGACAGTTTGAGAGATATCATCAATATTCAAACCCAATTCTGCTATTTTACCAGAAACACCTGCAACAATTCCAGATTTATCTTTACCAACAACAGTTATAATCGCTTTCATAAGCAAACTCCAATTCTTCTTTTAATAGGAAACCTGAACATTAAACAGGATTCTTTTCAAATAGTATAGCATAATTCTAACTAAAATACTCAAAAACGCCTGCTTACGAAGTTGTTCTTAAGAAAAAAACAATTTCGTAAACAAGCGTCTACTATCCCAACTTATGATGAGTGTTCCCGCTAGGACCGAAATCCTAGCGGTAGACCAGAGCTAGACTAAGAGCACAAGACTCCATCATCATAACACTCAACAAAATTGATGATTTTATACTAATTCGATGATCGCCATTGGCGCTGCATCACCACGACGTGGTTCAGTTTTAAGGATACGAGTGTATCCACCGTTACGTTCAGCATAACGAGGTGCGATTTCTGAGAACAATTTTTGAAGTGCTGTAGTAGAAGTGTACTTATCAGTTGCTTCATCATAGTTTTCAGATGCGATTTCATTACGTACGAAAGCAGCTGCTTGACGACGTGCATGCAAATCACCACGTTTACCTAGAGTAATCATTTTTTCAACAGTTTTACGGATTTCTTTAGCACGAGCTTCAGTTGTCACGATTGATTCGTTGATCAAAAGGTCAGTTGTCAAATCGCGAAGCATTGCTTTACGTTGTGAGCTAGTGCGTCCTAGTTTACGGTAAGCCATGT
>DXLD01000006.1:16985-21456 GCA_019414935.1 Streptococcus sp. | reverse complement strand
TTTTGTACCCAGATTTGTTATTATTGTGACTTTTCAAAAGTTTTTATCAAGAATCAGCCGGTAGATAGTTATTTGGAACATTTGCTGGAAGAGTTTCGTTCTTATGATATTCAAAAGTTGCGAACTCTCTACATCGGTGGTGGAACACCGACGGCTTTGTCCGCTCCGCAACTGGAGGTGTTATTGAAGGGCTTGACTAAAAACTTGGACTTGTCTGTTTTGGAGGAGTTGACCATTGAAGCCAATCCAGGCGATTTGGATGCGGATAAGATAGCTGTTTTGAAAAACTCAGCTGTCAATCGTGTTTCGCTAGGTGTGCAGACCTTTGATGACAAGATGCTGAAAAAGATTGGGCGCAGTCATTTGGAGAAGGATATTTATGAAAATATCGACCGCCTGAAGCTGGCTGGTTTTGACAATATCTCTATTGACTTGATTTATGCACTGCCTGGTCAGACTATGGAGCAAGTTAAGGACAATGTGGCTAAGGCCATTGGGCTGGATATTCCCCATATGAGTTTGTATAGTTTGATTTTAGAAAATCATACGGTCTTTATGAATCGTATGCGACGTGGGAAATTGCCTCTTCCTAAGGAGGAACTAGAAGCGGAGATGTTTGAGTACATCATCGCAGAGCTGGAGAAATCTGGTTTTGAGCATTATGAGATTTCCAATTTCTCTAAACCCGGTTTTGAAAGTCGCCACAATCTCATGTACTGGGATAATGCTGAGTACTATGGCATCGGTGCTGGGGCATCTGGTTATGTCAATGGTGTTCGCTATAAAAATCATGGTCCCATTCGTCATTATCTCAGTGCAGTTGAGGAAGGCAATGCACGTATTACAGAAGAACACCTGAGTCAAAAAGAGCAAATGGAAGAAGAAATGTTTCTAGGGCTTCGCAAGAAATCAGGGGTCTCTATGGCACGATTTGAGGAAAAATTTGGACGGTCCTTCGATGGACTTTATGGAGAAATTGTCAGAGACTTGGTTCAACAAGGTCTCATGCAAATAGAGGGTGACCGAGTTCGCATGACAAAAAGAGGTCTCTTTTTAGGAGACACCGTAGCAGAACGATTTATTTTGGAGTAGAATGATGGGCTTAACTTATCAAATGAAAATGAAAATTCCTTTTGATATGGCTGATATGAACGGTCATATCAAACTTCCAGATGTGATTTTGCTGTCCCTGCAAGTTTCAGGGATGCAGTCTATTGAGTTGGAAGTTAGTGATAAGACCATTTTGGAAGACTATAATCTTGTCTGGATTATCACAGACTATGATATTGAGGTGGTTCGTTTGCCTCGTTTTGCGGAAGAAATCACTATCGAGACGGAAGCCCTGAGCTACAATCGACTCTTTTGCTACCGTCGTTTCACTATCTATGATGAAGCAGGTCAAGAACTCATCCACATGATGGCGACCTTTGTTCTCATGGATCGAGATAGTCGAAAAGTCCATGCTGTAGAACCTGAGATTGTGGCTCCTTACCAGTCTGATTTTGATAAAAAACTTATCCGCGGACCAAAATATGAGTCCTTGGAAGAACCATTCAGCAAGGATTACCATGTCCGTTTTTACGATTTAGATATGAATGGTCATGTCAATAATAGTAAATATTTGGACTGGATTTTTGAGGTCATGGGAGCAGACTTTTTGACCCACCATGTTCCCAAGAAAATCAATCTCAAATATATCAAGGAAGTTCGACCAGGTGGGGCGATTACATCGGCTGTTGAACGAACTGGACTGGAAAGCAAGCATGAAATTACAAGTGATGGAGCTACCAATGCCCAAGCTATCATCACATGGCAAGAAATAAAAAAGGATTAGAAAAAATATGAAATATAAAGGCTATTTAATTGATTTAGACGGAACCATTTATAAGGGCAAAGACCGAATCCCAGCAGGGGAGGCTTTTGTCCATGAATTGCAAAAGCGGGACATTCCCTATCTCTTTGTGACCAACAATACAACCCGTACTCCAGAGAGTGTTCAAGAAATGTTGACTCAAAATTTTAATATCGATACGCCCCTATCGACTGTCTACACAGCGACTTTGGCAACTATCGACTATATGAACGACTTGGGGCTTGAAAAGACCGTCTATGTCATCGGAGAAGCTGGGCTCAAGGAAGCCATCAAGGCGGCTGGTTATGTGGAAGACAAGGATAATCCAGCCTATGTGGTAGTAGGTCTGGACTGGCAAGTTGATTATGAAAAATTTGCGACAGCAACTCTTGCGATTCAAAAGGGAGCTCACTTTATCGGAACCAATCCTGACCTCAACATCCCGACAGAACGCGGTCTTTTGCCAGGTGCTGGTTCACTGATTACGCTGCTTGAAGTAGCAACACGAGTAAAACCTGTTTATATTGGAAAACCAAATGCCATCATTATGGACAAGGCGGTTGAGCACTTAGGTTTGGAACGTGAAGAATTAATCATGGTTGGAGATAACTATTTGACGGATATTCGAGCAGGGATTGACAATGGCATTCCAACGCTCTTGGTGACAACAGGTTTTACCAAGGCAGAAGAAGTAGCAGGTCTGCCAATCGCCCCGACTCATGTGGTTTCTAGCCTTGCGGAGTGGGATTTTGATGAAAACTAAACTGATCTTTTGGAGCTCTATGCTCTTTCTCCTCTCTCTTTCAATCCTTCTGACCATCTATCTGGCTTGGGTTTTCTATTCTATGGAGATTCAGTGGCTAAACTTAACGAATCGAGTCTATCTAAAACCAGAAACTATTCAGTACAACTTTCATATCTTGATGAATTACCTGACCAATCCTTTTAGCCAAGTCTTAGAGATGCCAGATTTTCGTTCGTCAGCAGCCGGTCTGCACCACTTTGCGGTGGTCAAGAACCTCTTTCACTTGGTTCAGCTAGTAGCCCTAGTGACACTGCCAAGTTTTTACGTCTTTGTCAAAGGGGTTGTGAAAAAGGGATTCTTGTCTCTTTATCGTAAAAGTCTCCTGGCTCTAGTGGTCTTGCCTCTGCTGATTGGGCTTGGGGGAGTATTGATTGGTTTTGACCAGTTCTTTACCCTTTTCCATCAAATTCTCTTTGTGGGAGATGATACCTGGCTTTTTGACCCAGCCAAGGATCCAGTGATTCTGATTTTACCAGAGACCTTCTTCCTACATGCCTTCCTCCTCTTTTTCGCCCTCTATGAGAGCTTCTTTGGTTTTCTGTACCTGAAAAGTCGTAGGAAGTGAAATGAAAGATGTTTTTAATTTGTATATATAAAATTGTATATCATTTAAAACCATCGTTAAGAGTGAATTAACTAAATCAGAAATGTATTAATCGTTCGCAAACAGTCTATTTTTATTGAAAAATAGGCTTTTTTTCTAAAAATCTCTAGTCAAGCGCTTTATTTTTGTGTATAATAGAAATAGCAAAGTATAGATAAGAAGAGAAAAGCATGATTACACTATTTCTATCACCGAGCTGTACTTCATGTCGTAAGGCAAAGGCCTGGTTAGAAAAACATAAGGTGCCCTTTGAGGAACACAATATTATGACCAATCCTTTAACAAGAAAAGAATTACAACACATCCTTTCCTTGACCGAAAATGGTACTGATGACATCATTTCAACTCGTTCAAAAATTTTTCAAAAATTGAATATTGATGTAGAGAGTATTTCGGTATCAGAATTGCTTCATTTGATTGAGCAGTATCCTAGTCTTTTGCGTCGTCCCATTATTATTGATGCCAAACGTATGCAAATCGGTTTTAATGAAGATGAGATTCGTGCTTTTCTCCCTCGTAGTTACCGTAAGCAAGAACTAAAAGAAGCAAGAATGAGAGCTGGTATTAGTTAATGAACAAACAGTATAGTTACCCACTAGATTTGTCGTGGAGCACTGAAGAACTTGCTTCAGTGCTTTCTTTTTTTAATGATGTTGAAGCTGCCTATGAGGGCAAGGTAGAGGCTCAAAAGTTACTGGACTCCTATAAAGGATTCAAAGCGGTCGTGCCAAGTAAGAGCGAAGAAAAACGTTTGGGACGAGAATTTGAAACAGTGAGTGGCTATTCGCTTTACCGAGCAGTTCAGGCGGCTAAGGAAAAAGGGGAAGGAAAGATTTCTCTTGGAAAGTAAGTTTGAATTTGCTAAAGAGCTAATTAAGAAAGCAGGCCAGTACATTCTTGACCACATGCAGGAAGACTTGTGTGTTGAGACCAAGTCCTCTCCAACAGATTTGGTGACCAGACTGGACAAGGAAGTTCAGGAGCTATTGGTTGGTGAGATTTTGTCTCGTTATCCTGAGGATAAGATTTGTGCTGAAGAAGGTTGTCTGCGAGCCTCGGTTCAAGAGGGCAAGGTTTGGGTCATTGATCCGATTGATGGTACCAATAACTTTGTGGCCCAGCAGGAAGATTTTGCTGTTATGGTGGCTTATTTTGAAAATGGTCAGGGACAGTTTGGCCTGATTTATGATGTGGTCAAAGGGGATTGTTA
>DXLD01000006.1:5882-16885 GCA_019414935.1 Streptococcus sp. | reverse complement strand
TATCTGCAACCATGGGATTATGCTGCAGCTAGTATTTTAGGAGAAAGTCTGGGCTATCGGGTTGTGACCCTATCTGGTGAAGCTCCTGATTTTCAAACCAGACAGCCGGTCATGATGCTACCTCTTGAGATGCAGGAGGAAATTCAGTCCTATATTTACGAAAGGAAAAAAACTTAAATGCAATTTCCAGAAGGATTTGTTGAAAAATATGAAGAGATACTAGGAGATGAGGCAAGAGATTTTCTTGCCTCTTTTGAGGAGGAAGCGGTTTCGGCCTTTCGGGTCAATCCTTTAAAAGAAGCACTAGTTTCCTTTCCTGATGCTATTCCTCAAACCCCTTGGGGTCACTATGGGAAGGTTTCAGGAAAATCGCCTGAGCACGCTACAGGTTTGGTTTACTCGCAAGAACCCGCTGCCCAAATGGTGGCTCAGGTAGCCCAGCCCAGTCCTGGTATGAAGGTCTTGGACCTGGCTGCTGCACCGGGTGGCAAATCAACTCAACTAGCAGCCTATCTAGCAGGGGAGGGCCTTCTCGTTTCCAATGAAATTTCAAGCAAACGGGCTAAGATTTTAGTAGAAAACATGGAGCGCTTTGGAGCGACAAATGTCGTGGTGACCAATGAATCTGCTGACCGTTTGGCCAAGGTTTTTAAAGGCTATTTTGACTTGATTGTCCTTGATGCCCCTTGCTCTGGTGAAGGGATGTTTCGTAAGCAACCAGATGCTATGGACTATTGGAACTTAGATTATCCAAGTCAATGCGCCAGCTTGCAAAGAGAAATTCTAGCAGATGCAGTGACCATGCTGGCAGAGGGAGGTCGTCTGGTTTATTCAACTTGTACCTGGGCCCCCGAGGAAAACGAAGAGATTGTCAATTGGCTACTGGAAGAGTATGATTTTGATTTGCTGCCAGTTGAACATATCAATGGAATGGTAGCTGGTATTGACCTGCCAGAAACAGCTCGGATGTACCCTCATCAGTTTAAGGGAGAGGGGCAGTTTGTAGCTCATTTACAATTTAGAGGTGACAATCCAGCTCCTAAATTTAAGGCAAGTAAGAGCAATCTCAGCCGAGAACAAGTTACTTTGTGGCAGGAATTTGCCCAAAAACACCTGAAAATCAATCTAAGGGGAATCTTGCAGACTTTTGGTGACCAACTCTATCTCCTGCCAGAATTTTTGCCAGATTTAGGGAAGCTCAAGATTGCTCGTAATGGACTGCATCTGGGTACCTTTAAGAAGAAACGCTTTGAGCCTAGTTTTGCTCTTGGTCTAGCCTTGAAACCGAGTCAGGTCAAGCAGTCGGTTGAAATTGACCAAGAAGAGTTTGTAAAGTATGTGGCTGGAGAAACTGTTCATCTGGCAGAAAGTCTGCCAAATGGTTGGTACCAAGTTTTGGTTCAAGGCAATGGTTTGGGCTTTGCTAAGGTGACTGGAAATGTTTTGAAAAATTATTTTCCAAAAGGCCTCAGATTCAAGTGAAAATGCTAGTCAAAGTAGCTTGTCTATGTTATAGTGGAAGTATGGATTTTTTCAAATTGTCTTTTATTTTAAGTCAAAATTTGTTGAGAAGACAACTGAGCAAATTTCTAGTAAAACTAAGCTAGCAACTTCGGTTGGTTCCCAATTTTAAAAAAGAAAAACATAAATAAATAGTTGAAAAAATTCACAGCATTCACCATTATTTTCAAGGAGAAAAAACAGTGAAAAAAAGGAAAAAACTCGCTCTATCCCTTGCGGCTCTTTTGCTAGCAGGTTCTTTGGCGGGATGTGCTAGCTGGATTGATCGTGGGGAATCCATGACAGCTGTTGGCTCAACGGCTCTTCAGCCCTTGGTCGAAGCAGCAGCAGATGAATTTGGCTCTATACACGTTGGAAAAACAGTCAACGTCCAAGGTGGAGGATCTGGTACAGGTCTGTCTCAGGTTCAGTCTGGAGCCGTTGATGTAGGAAATTCAGACGTATTTGCCGAGGAAAAAGACGGTATCAACGCATCCGCTCTAGTGGATCATAAGGTAGCCGTAGCGGGCTTGGCAGTGATTGTAAACAAGGAAGTTGACGTTGAAAATCTGACAACAGAACAACTCCGTAGCATCTTCACAGGTCAAGTAACCAACTGGAAAGAAGTCGGCGGGAAAGACCTAGCCATTTCTATTATTAACCGTGCAGCAAGTTCTGGTTCACGTGCAACCTTTGATAGTGTTATCATGGATGGTCAGTCTGCTGTGCAGAGTCAAGAACAGGATTCAAATGGGATGGTCAAAAACATTGTTTCCCAGACACCAGGAGCCATTTCTTACCTAGCCTTTGCCTATGTGGATGACTCGGTGAAACGCATGAAGTTGAATGGCTATGAGCCGATTGCAGAAAATGTTACAACCAATAACTGGCCTTTGTGGTCTTATGAACACATGTATACCCTAGGTCAACCAAATGAATTGGTGGCAGAATTTCTCAACTTTGTCCTCTCAGATGAAGCGCAAAGTGGAATCGTTAAGGGAATGGGCTATATTTCTGTCAAGGAAATGAAGGTTGAAAAAGATGCTGTAGGAACGGTGACAGCACTAGAAGGGAGTCACTAATGAATCAAGAAGAATTAGCTAAAAAATTACTCTCTCCCTCAAAGAACTCTCGTTTAGAGAAACTTGGAAAAGGCTTGACCTTTGCCTGTCTGTCTTTGATTGTCATCATCGTGGCTATGATTTTGATCTTCGTAGCCCAAAAAGGTTTGTCGACCTTCTTTGTCAATGGGGTTAACATCTTTGATTTCCTCTTTGGCCAAACTTGGAATCCTTCAGGTAAACAATTTGGTGCCCTTCCTATGATTTTGGGTTCCTTTATTGTCACAATCCTATCGGCCCTTATCGCAACTCCTTTTGCTATTGGTGCGGCAGTATTTATGACCGAAGTCTCACCAAAAGGTGCTAGAATCTTGCAACCAGCCATTGAATTGCTGGTCGGAATTCCTTCAGTCGTGTATGGATTTATCGGTTTACAGGTCGTAGTTCCTTTTGTCCGTAGTGTCTTTGGTGGAACTGGTTTTGGGATTTTATCAGGGATTTTTGTTCTCTTTGTCATGATCCTACCAACGGTAACCTTTATGACAACTGATAGCTTGCGTGCGGTGCCTCGTCACTACCGCGAAGCTAGTTTGGCTATGGGAGCCACTCGTTGGCAAACCATCTGGCGCGTGACCTTAAAGGCTGCGCGTTCAGGGATTTTTACAGCAGTGGTCTTTGGGATGGCGCGTGCCTTTGGTGAGGCCTTGGCCATTCAGATGGTGGTCGGAAACTCAGCCGTTGTCCCAACTTCATTGACAACACCTGCTGCGACCTTGACCTCTGTCTTGACCATGGGTATCGGAAATACAGTTATGGGAACCGTTGACAATAACGTTCTCTGGTCACTAGCCTTAGTCTTGCTCTTGATGAGTTTGGCCTTCAACAGTGTGATTAAATTGATTACGAAAGAAAGAGGAAAGAAAAACTATGCACGCTAAGAAATTAGATAAAATTGCAACAGCTGTCCTCTACTCAATTGCAGGAATTATCGTTGCCATCTTGGCATCCTTGATTCTTTATATCTTGGTTCGTGGTTTGCCCCACATCTCTTGGTCTTTCTTGACTGGCAAATCATCATCTTACCAAGCAGGTGGAGGGATTGGAATTCAGCTTTATAATTCCTTCTTCCTTTTGGTCATTACCTTGATTATCTCTGTGCCTTTGTCTATGGGAGCTGGGATTTTCCTAGCTGAATACGCCAAAAAAGGTCCTGTGACCAACTTTGTCAGAACCTGTATTGAAATCTTGTCTTCATTGCCATCAGTGGTTGTGGGTCTATTTGGTTACTTGATCTTTGTAGTTCAGTTTGAGTATGGATTTTCAATCATTTCAGGTGCCTTGGCCTTGACAGTCTTTAACCTGCCTCAGATGACTCGTAATGTTGAAGACAGTTTGAAACACGTTCACCACACGCAACGTGAAGCTGGCCTAGCTCTTGGGATTTCTCGTTGGGAGACTGTAGTCCATGTGGTCATTCCAGAAGCCCTTCCAGGGATTGTAACGGGGGTTGTCTTGGCTTCTGGTCGTATCTTTGGTGAGGCTGCTGCTTTGATTTACACAGCAGGACAATCCGCTCCAGCCCTTGACTGGTCTAACTGGAATATTCTCAGTGTGACCAGCCCAATCTCTATCTTCCGTCAAGCAGAAACCTTGGCTGTCCACATCTGGAAAGTCAATAGCGAAGGAACCATTCCAGATGGAACCATCGTATCAGCAGGTTCTGCGGCCGTGCTCCTCATCTTTATCCTCATCTTTAACTTTGGAGCCCGTAAACTCGGAAGCTACCTACATAAGAAATTAACTGCTGCCTAAAGGAGAAGCCATGTCAAAATATAATTGGGATGAAAAGCATATCATCACCTTTCCTGAAGAGAAAGTGGCCCTCTCTACTAAGGATTTACATGTTTACTACGGTAAAAAAGAATCCATCAAGGGCATCGATATGCAATTTGAAAAAAATAAAATTACAGCCTTAATTGGCCCATCTGGATCTGGGAAATCAACCTACCTCCGCAGTCTCAACCGTATGAATGATACCATTGATATTGCTAAGGTAACAGGTCAAATTCTCTACCAAGGGATTGATGTCAACCGTCCAGAAATCAACGTTTACGAGATGCGTAAACACATCGGAATGGTCTTCCAACGACCAAATCCTTTTGCCAAGTCTATCTATCGCAATATCACTTTTGCCCATGAACGTGCAGGGGTTAAGGACAAGCAAGTCTTGGATGAAATTGTGGAAACCTCTCTTCGTCAAGCTGCCCTTTGGGATCAGGTCAAAGACGATTTGCAAAAGTCAGCCTTGACCCTGTCAGGTGGTCAGCAGCAACGTCTCTGTATCGCTCGTGCCATCTCTGTCAAACCAGATATCCTTTTGATGGATGAACCAGCGTCAGCCTTGGATCCCATTGCGACAGCCCAGCTGGAAGAAACTATGTTGGAATTGAAGAAGGACTTTACCATCATCATCGTGACTCACAGTATGCAGCAGGCTGCGCGTGCTAGTGACTACACAGGATTTTTCTACTTGGGTGACTTGATCGAGTACGATAAGACCTCTAATATTTTCCAAAATGCTAAACTACAGTCAACCAATGACTACGTAACAGGACACTTTGGATAGAAAGGAAACAGTATGACAGAAGCGATTTTACAGGTGTCAGACCTGTCCGTTTACTACAATCAAAAGAAGGCCTTGAATAGTGTTTCCCTATCTTTCCAACCTAAGGAAATTACAGCCTTGATCGGTCCATCTGGATCAGGGAAGTCAACCCTCCTCAAGGCTATCAACCGCATGGGGGATCTCAATCCAGAGGTAACCACAACCGGTTCGGTGGTTTATAATGGCCACAACATCTACAGTCCTCGTACAGATACAGTTGAATTGCGTAAAGAAATCGGTATGGTTTTCCAACAGCCCAACCCCTTCCCTATGTCTATCTACGAAAATGTTGTTTACGGGCTTCGTATCAATGGAGTTAAGGACAAACAGGTTCTGGACGAGGCGGTAGAAAAAGCCTTGCAACGGGCTTCTATCTGGGATGAGGTCAAGGATCGCCTGCATGATTCAGCTATCGGACTTTCAGGTGGTCAACAGCAACGTGTTTGCGTTGCTCGTGTTTTGGCAACTAGTCCTAAAATCATTCTCTTGGATGAACCGACTTCAGCCTTGGACCCTATCTCAGCTGGTAAGATTGAAGAAACCTTGTATGGCTTAAAAGATAAATACACTATGCTCTTGGTTACGCGTTCTATGCAACAAGCCTCTCGTATTTCTGACAAGACAGGATTTTTCCTAGATGGAGATTTGATTGAGTTTAACGATACTAAGAAGATGTTCCTCAACCCACAACACAAGGAAACAGAAGACTATATTTCAGGAAAATTTGGATAAGGAGATAAATGATGTTACGTTCTCAATTTGAAGAAGATTTGGAGAAATTGCACAACCAGTTCTATGCCATGGGACAGGAAGTGCTATCCCAAATCAATCGTACAGTGCGTGCCTTTGTTACGCATGACCGTGATTTGGCCAAGGAAGTCATCGAAGACGATGCAGAAGTAAACGAATACGAAGTGAAATTGGAGAAGAAATCATTTGAAATGATTGCCCTTCAACAACCAGTTTCTCAAGACTTGCGTACCGTTTTAACAGTCTTAAAAGCAGTATCTGACTTGGAACGTATGGGTGACCATGCTGTTTCCATCGCAAAAGCAGCCATTCGTATGAAGGGGGAACAACGTATCCCAGCTGTTGAAGAAGAAATCAAGAGAATGGGTCGCGATGTCAAGAACTTCGTCGAAGCAGCCCTTGAGCTCTATCTGAATGGTTCAGTAGATCAGGCCTATGAAGTAGCAGCCATGGACGAAAAAATCAACCATTACTTTGATAGCATTCGTGACTTGGCTACAGAAGAAATCAAGAAAAATCCAGATGCTATCGTTACAGGCCGTGATTATTTCCAAGTGATTGCCTTCTTGGAACGTATTGGAGACTATGCAAAAAATATCTGTGAATGGGTTGTTTACTTTGAAACAGGTAAGATTGTCGAACTATAAAATAGGATAATTCTGTATAAAAAGGAGCTTGAAGTCAATTGACAGCTCCTTTTGTTGAATGAAAAAAATATTTTTAAGATAAAAATTCAAAAAACACTTGACAAGCAACTTGGATAGCGTTATAATTATACAAAATTAACAGAGAGGTTGTTTATTTATGAAATCAAAAAAATGGATATTTGTTTTATGTAGCTTTCTTGCAAGTTTCTTCTTAGTGGCTTGCCAGTCGGGTTCTAATGGTTCTCAGTCAGCTGTTGAGGCCATTAAGCAAAAGGGGAAATTAGTTGTGGCGACCAGTCCAGACTATGCACCCTTTGAATTCCAATCCTTAGTTGACGGGAAAAATCAGGTAGTTGGTGCGGATATTGACATGGCTCAGGCTATCGCTGATGAACTTGGGGTGAAGTTGGAAATTTCAAGCATGAGTTTTGACAATGTCTTGACTAGTCTTCAAACTGGTAAGGCTGACCTAGCAGTTGCAGGAATTAGCGCTACTGACGAGAGAAAAGAAGTCTTTGATTTTTCAATCCCTTACTATGAAAACAAGATTAGTTTCTTGGTTCGTAAGTCTGATGTAGAAAAATACAAGGATTTAACTAGCCTTGAAAGTGCTAATATTGCAGCCCAAAAAGGGACTGTTCCAGAATCAATGGTCAAGGAACAATTGCCAAAAGCGCAATTGACTTCCCTAACTAATATGGGTGAAGCTGTCAATGAATTGCAGGCTGGAAAAGTGGATGCTGTTCACATGGATGAGCCTGTTGCCCTTAGCTATGCTGCTAAAAATGCGGACCTAGCTGTTGCAACTGTCAGCTTGAAGATGAAGGATGGCGAAGCCAATGCCGTTGCTCTTAGAAAAAATAGTGCTGATTTGAAAGAAGTGGTGGACAAGGTCATCCAAAAACTCAAGGATGACGGTACCTACCAAAAATATCTTGAAAAAGCAGCAACCCTAACAGAAGTTGAAGAATAAGAAAAAAGCAGAGTTGGAGGTTATTCCAATTCTGCTTTTAAATAGTTTAAGACCTTTTCTAGATTTTCTAAGGATACCTTGGCAAATTGATAAGGGCAGGCATCTAAGTAAGCCTCTTCAAAGAAGTCTAAGCTCAGTTGGCTGTGTTTGAGACTGGCGATTTTAGGGTACTGTCTCAGATCTAGTAATAAGCCATCATGTAGGGGAAAATGAGGAAGGGGACAAGGTGTTTTGGTTAAACTTTCCTCGATTTGTTTTTGGTAGTCTTCCTGATTGGACAAGCGAGCCAGCCGATTTTTCTCAAATAATTGACTGTCAATATAGAGTGACAGGGCCTTTTGCATGATGAGGTTGCTGTCGTAGTCTAGGATATTTTTGTAGGCCACAAAAGCTTCTTTGATAGCATTTGGAAGAATGAGCGACGTAATCCGAAGGGCTGGAAAGAGGCTGGTTGAGAAGGACTTGATATAAATGACGCGCTCCTCTGTATCTAGATAGTGGAAGGTCTGGCCCTTCTTGGAGTCCAAATCCCCCAGATAGTCGTCCTCTACGATGTAGACCCCATACTTGGCAGCTAAGTCAAGAATAGCCCGTTTGTCCTGCTCTGAATAGGAATGGCCTAGAGGATAGTGAAAACGAGGAATAGTGTAGAAAAACTTGATCTTTCCCGTTTGGAAATGCCGTTCAAGTTCCTCCAAGTCAATTCCATCAATGCCTCGTTCAATCGTTTGATAGTCCAGACCTTGAGCAATCAAGAGGCGATTCATCCGATGGTAGGTAGGCTGTTCGACTAAGATTTCCTTTGCTTGGCTTGGAAAGGAAATTTGAGAGAGGATAAAAAGGGCTTGTTGGGTCCCAGAAGTCAGTACTAGTTGGTCAGCCTTGCAGTAGAGAGCTTGCTCAAAGAGTAATTTGTGAATGGACTGTCTTAGGTCTTCTAATCCTTCCTGGTTGTCATAGTAGTTAAAAAGGTAGTTTTCCCGGCCAATCAAGGTTTCGTTGACGCAGAGTCGGAAATCGTCATAGGCGCTGGCATGTTCATCTGTAACCTCGATTTCTAGGTCTTGGTGTTGCCCTTGTTCTAATACATAGTAGCCACTCTGAGGTTTGGCATAGAGGTATTGTTCGTGCCGTAATACCAGCAGGGCTCGTTGAATGGTGTCCTTGCTACAGTGAAAGTCAAGGCTCAGTTGACGGATAGAAGGCAGGCGGCTACCCGTCGGAAAGCGTCCAGACTCGATACCATTTTTCAGATAGGAAACGACCTCTTGGTACTTGCTTTGTTTCTTCATTCCAGACCTCCCTTGATTTTGTTACATTGTACCTTTTTTTTTTCTTCTTGGCAATGTCTAGGGTGTTTCTCTCGTTCACATCTAGGGGTAAATGTGGTATACTTAGGAGTAACATTTATAGAATAACAGACAAGAAAGTGAATGGATAAGAACGTGCAGGAACCAGTGAAATTATTTCAATACAATACCCTTGGAGCCTTGATGGCTGGCCTTTATGGTGGGACCATGACAGTAGGAGAATTGCTAGAGCATGGTGACCTTGGTTTGGGAACCTTGGATTCCATTGATGGGGAATTGATTGTCTTGGATGGCAAGGCTTATCAGGCCAAAGGATCAGGAGACAAACCGGAGATTGTGGAAGTGTCGCCAAATGCCCTTATTCCTTATGCAGCAGTAGTACCGCATCAGGCAGAGGTTATTTTCCGCCAGCGCTTTGAGATGACAGACAAAGAGTTGGAAGAACGAATTGAGTCTTATTATGACGGGGAAAATCTTTTCCGCTCTATCAAGATTCGTGGGGAATTTTCACATATGCATGTGCGTATGATTCCCAAGTCGACACCAGAGACCAAGTTTGCTGATGTCGCAACCCATCAGCCTGAATATCGTCGTGACAATGTCGCAGGAACCATCGTTGGTTTCTGGACGCCAGAGATTTTTCATGGAGTTAGTGTGGCAGGCTACCATCTGCACTTCATCTCAGATGACTTGACCTTCGGTGGGCATGTCATGGACTTTGTCATCAAGGAAGGCATTATCGAGGTGGGAGCGGTTGACCAGTTGGACCAACGTTTTCCAGTTCAAGACCGTCAATACTTGTTTGCTAAGTTCAATGTTGACGAGATGAAAAAAGATATTGAAAAGGCAGAATAGGAGAAGAAAATGACCATTCATATTATCATTACCATGGTGCTGTTGCTGGCTTTCTTGATAGGGAGCATTTGGTATGCCAAAAAGAAATACCAGATTAATTTAGCTGTCTTGGGCTTGGGGGCTGTTGCCTTCTTTGTCTCTTCGCAGATTTTAGAAAAACTAGTGCATATCTTGGTTTTGCATCCTCAAAAAGACGGCAGTATTGCCCTCTTGCAGGATCATCCACTTGTCTATATCATCTATGGCTTAGCCATGGCAGCTCTTTTTGAGGAAACGGCTCGTCTTGTTTTTTTCAAATGGTTGGAGAAAAAGAGAAATTTGGAAAAGGCAGACGCCTTGGCTTATGGGTTAGGGCATGGTGGCTTGGAGTTGATTTTTCTAGGCCTTACCAGTTTGATTAATCTCTATATCGTGCTTTCGGCAGTTCAAACTCAGAATCCACAGGTTATGCAATTGCTGTCTGAAAATATGTTAAAAACCATTCAGTCACTTTCTGTCTGGCAGATTTATTTGCTTGGTTTTGAGCGAATTTTGGCTCTAGGTTTCCAATTGCTTTTGACTGTTTGGGTTTACCAAGCTGTTCGCCAGAAGAAATGGATTTATCTCCTAGCGGCCTATGGACTACATGCCTTCTTTGACCTGGCACCATCTCTAGCCCAAGTTGGCTGGCTGACAAGTCCAGTCTTGGTTGAAGTCATTCTACTAGTTGAACTGTTCCTAGTTGCCTATGGAACTAAGGCAATCTTTTGCAAAAAATCATAAAAAGGGGGAAACCTCTTTTTTGTTTAAAATAAGCCCAAGGTCTTTTTAGGGTCGTCAAATGGTCTTAAAAATGGTATAATGGAATGAATTTTGTAAAAGGAAGAGTGTCATGTCAGTAAGAGAAAACATACTTGAAATCTTAGAAGGAATTGATATCCGCTTTAAGGAACCCTTACACACTTATAGTTACACAAAGGTAGGTGGAGAGGCTGATTATCTGGTCTTTCCACGAAATCGTTTTGAGTTGGTGCGCGTTGTTAAATTTGCCAATCAAGAAAATATCCCTTGGATGGTGCTTGGAAATGCCAGCAACATCATCGTTCGTGATGGTGGAATTCGTGGATTTGTTATCTTGTGTGACAAGCTCAATAACGTTTCTGTTGATGGCTATACCATTGAAGCAGAAGCTGGTGCTAACTTGATTGAAACAACTCGCATTGCCCTTCGTCATAGTTTGACTGGCTTTGAGTTTGCTTGTGG
>DXLD01000006.1:0-5782 GCA_019414935.1 Streptococcus sp. | reverse complement strand
AAACAACTCGCATTGCCCTTCGTCATAGTTTGACTGGCTTTGAGTTTGCTTGTGGTATTCCTGGAAGTGTCGGTGGTGCTGTCTTTATGAATGCGGGTGCCTATGGTGGCGAGATTGCCCACATCTTACAGTCTTGTAAGATTTTGACTAAGAACGGAGAAATTGAGACCCTGTCTGTCAAAGATTTGGCTTTTGGTTACCGCCACTCAGCCATTCAGGAGTCTGGTGCAGTTGTCTTGTCAGCTAAATTTGCCCTAGCTCCAGGAACTCATCAGGTTATCAAGCAAGAAATGGAGCGCTTGACGCACTTGCGTGAACTCAAACAACCTTTAGAATATCCATCATGTGGTTCGGTCTTTAAGCGTCCAGTAGGACATTTTGCAGGTCAATTAATTTCAGAAGCTGGCTTGAAAGGCTATCGTATCGGTGGCGTAGAAGTGTCTGAAAAGCACGCAGGATTTATGATCAATGTTGCTGACGGTACTGCCAAAGACTACGAGGACTTGATTGAGTCTGTGATCGAAAAAGTCAAGGAACACTCAGGCGTTACTCTTGAGAGAGAAGTCCGTATTTTAGGTGAAAGCAAGTAGGAAGCTGTAGTTGAAAAGCTGCTGCTATGTCATGGAAAGGGGGTGAAAGCCTATCGTTAGTGCAGAAGTATGTAGGCAGTTCAATCTCCTACACGAGGTAGTAGCGGCCTGACAGAGCCCTGATCTGTTAATCTATGAAAAAGAAGGAATAAATGACAATTGAAAAAACCAATTATTGAATTCAAAAACGTCTCTAAAGTTTTTGAAGACAGCAACACCAAGGTTCTCAAAGACATCAACTTTGAGTTGGAAGAAGGGAAATTCTATACCCTTCTAGGCGCATCTGGTTCAGGGAAATCAACCATCCTAAACATCATTGCAGGGTTACTAGATGCGACGACAGGAGATATTTTACTGGACGGAGTTCGCATCAATGACATCCCAACCAACAAGCGAGACGTCCATACGGTCTTCCAATCCTATGCCTTGTTTCCACATATGAATGTGTTTGAAAATGTTGCCTTTCCACTACGCTTGCGTAAGATTGATAAGAAAGAAATCGAGAAACGTGTGGCGGAAGTTCTCAAGATGGTTCAGTTGGAAGGTTATGAAAAACGTTCGATCCGTAAACTCTCTGGAGGACAACGTCAGCGTGTGGCTATTGCCCGTGCCATCATCAACCAACCCCGTGTGGTCTTATTGGACGAGCCTTTATCAGCGCTAGACTTAAAATTAAGAACAGACATGCAGTACGAACTGCGTGAACTGCAACAACGATTGGGCATTACCTTTGTCTTTGTCACTCACGATCAGGAAGAAGCACTTGCCATGAGTGACTGGATTTTCGTTATGAATGATGGCGAGATTGTCCAGTCTGGAACACCAGTAGATATCTACGATGAGCCGATTAACCACTTTGTTGCGACCTTTATCGGTGAGTCAAATATCTTGCCAGGTACCATGATTGAGGACTACTTGGTTGAGTTTAACGGCAAACGTTTCGAAGCGGTCGACGGTGGGATGAAGCCAAATGAGCCAGTCGAAGTCGTGATTCGTCCAGAGGACTTGCGGATTACCCTTCCTGAAGAAGGCAAGCTCCAAGTTAAGGTAGATACCCAGCTCTTCCGTGGGGTTCACTACGAAATTATCGCCTATGACGAACTTGGAAACGAATGGATGATCCACTCGACTCGTAAGGCCATCGTGGGTGAGGAAATCGGTCTGGACTTTGAGCCAGAAGACATCCATATCATGCGTCTCAACGAAACCGAAGAAGAGTTTGATGCCCGTATCGAAGAATATGTGGAAATCGAAGAGCAAGAAGCAGGTCTGATCAATGCAATCGAGGAGGAAAGAGATGAAGAAAACAAGCTCTAAACTCTTTGTAGTGCCCTACATGCTCTGGATTGCCCTCTTTGTCCTGGCACCCTTGGTCTTGATTTTCGGACAATCCTTTTTCAACATTGAAGGCCAGTTTAGTTTAGAAAACTATAAATCTTACTTTGCGTCACAAAACTTGACCTACCTAAAAATGAGTTTCAACTCAGTGCTTTATGCAGGCATTGTGACCTTTGTGACTCTGTTTATCAGCTATCCGACAGCCCTCTTTTTGACTCGTCTCAAGCACCGTCAACTCTGGCTTATGCTGATTATCCTGCCAACCTGGATCAATTTGCTCCTTAAAGCCTATGCCTTTATCGGGATTTTTGGTCAAAATGGCTCTATTAACCAATTCTTAGAATTTATCGGAATCGGTTCACAGCAGTTGCTCTTTACCGATTTCTCTTTTATCTTTGTCGCAAGCTACATCGAGCTTCCCTTTATGATTTTGCCAATCTTCAATGTCTTGGATGATATGGATAACAATCTCATCAATGCCAGCTATGACCTTGGTGCGACCAAGTGGGAGACCTTCCGTCATGTCATCTTCCCTCTATCGATGAATGGGGTGCGAAGTGGCGTTCAGTCGGTCTTTATCCCAAGTTTGAGTCTCTTCATGCTGACCCGTTTGATTGGTGGGAACCGCGTTATCACCTTGGGGACGGCCATTGAGCAAAACTTCCTGACCAATGACAACTACGGTATGGGTTCAACCATCGGTGTGATTCTCATCCTGACCATGTTCATCACCATGTGGGTGACCAAGGAAAGGAGAGAACGATGAAAAAATTTGCCAACCTTTATCTGGGACTGGTCTTTCTTGTCCTCTACCTGCCAATCTTTTACCTGATTGGCTATGCCTTTAACGCAGGCAATGACATGAATAGCTTTTCAGGCTTTAGCCTGAGCCATTTTAAAACTATGTTTGGCGATGGTCGCCTCATGTTGATTGTGACTCAGACATTTTTCTTGGCCTTTCTGTCAGCCTTGATAGCGACCATTATCGGGACTTTTGGTGCCATTTACATCTACCAGTCTCGCAAGAAATACCAAGAAGCCTTTCTTTCACTCAATAATATCCTCATGGTTGCGCCTGACGTTATGATTGGTGCCAGCTTCTTGATTCTCTTTACCCAACTCAAGTTTTCACTTGGCTTTTTGACCGTTCTATCTAGCCACGTGGCCTTCTCCATTCCTATCGTGGTCTTGATGGTCTTGCCTCGACTCAAGGAAATGAACGGTGACATGATTCATGCGGCCTATGACTTGGGAGCCAGTCAATTTCAGATGTTCAAGGAAATCATGCTTCCTTACCTGACACCGTCTATCATTGCAGGTTACTTCATGGCCTTTACCTATTCGCTAGATGACTTTGCCGTGACCTTCTTCGTAACGGGAAATGGCTTTTCAACTCTGTCAGTCGAGATTTATTCTCGTGCTCGTAAAGGAATTTCGCTAGAAATCAATGCCCTTTCTGCCCTTGTCTTTCTCTTTAGTATTATCCTGGTTGTTGGATATTACTTTATCTCACGTGAGAAGGAGGAGCAAGCATGAAAAAACTCTATTCATTTTTAGCAGGAATTGCAGCCATCATCCTGGTCTTGTGGGGAATTGCGACGCATTTAGATAGTAAAATCAATAGCCGAGATAGTCAAAAACTGGTTATCTACAACTGGGGTGACTATATCGATCCTGAACTCTTGACTCAGTTCACAGAAGAAACAGGAATCCAAGTCCAGTACGAGACTTTTGACTCCAATGAAGCCATGTATACCAAGATCAAGCAGGGTGGAACGACTTATGATATTGCTATCCCAAGTGAATATATGATCAACAAGATGAAGGACGAAAACCTCTTGGTACCGCTTGACTATTCAAAACTTGAAGGTCTTGAAAATATCGGACCAGAGTTCCTCAACCAGTCCTTTGACCCAGGCAATAAATTCTCCATTCCTTACTTCTGGGGAACCTTGGGAATTGTCTACAATGAAACCATGGTAGATGAGGCGCCTGAGCATTGGGATGACCTCTGGAAGCCAGAGTATAAGAACTCTATCATGCTCTTTGATGGGGCACGTGAGGTACTGGGACTAGGACTCAATTCGCTAGGCTACAGCCTCAACTCCAAGGATACCCAGCAGTTGGAAGAGACAGTAGACAAACTCTACAAGTTGACTCCAAATATCAAGGCTATTGTGGCGGACGAGATGAAGGGATACATGATTCAGAATAACGCTGCAATCGGTGTGACCTTCTCTGGAGAAGCCAGCCAAATGCTGGAGAAAAATGAAAATCTACGCTATGTGGTTCCGACAGAAGCCAGCAACCTTTGGTTTGACAATATGGTCATTCCCAAAACAGTCAAAAACCAAGATGCAGCCTATGACTTTATCAATTTTATGTTGAAACCTGAAAATGCTCTCAAAAATGCAGAGTATGTCGGTTATTCAACACCAAACCTACCAGCTAAGGAATTGCTCCCAGAGGAGAAAAAAGAAGATAAAGCCTTCTATCCAGATGCTGAAACCATGAAACACCTAGAAGTTTATGAGAAATTTGACCATAAATGGACAGGCAAATATAGCGACCTCTTCCTACAGTTTAAAATGTATCGGAAGTAGGAGTAGAACGTAAGAAAACGAATCAGTTAGAGCTGGTTCGTTTTTTAAAAAATAGAAGGCAATTTTTTAACTGTATATTTTTCTATTCTGGTTGCTTATTTTTTAGCCTAGTAGTATACTAATCTTAACCTTACAGAAAGCGGTAACAAAAAATGAAGATATCTACTTTTTCAAAAAAAGTTATTGGCCAACCTTTTTGATTGTTGACGAAACAATTATACTATTCCATTTAAAGGATGGCTTGGATCGACAATACCTAACAACTGATTCCATACATTTGGTGATAGGGTTCTTTATATTTGCAAATATTTTCGTAGCTATCTTTAACAATTCAAAACTTTGGAATAAAAGTTGGGATAAAAAGAGTGATAGCAGTAAGAAAAAATATATTCTGAAAAAGTAATCTGAGATGTAGGTAATGGGTTATTTAAATGGGAATGATTTCCAGTTGACGCAGACTTAAAAAAAAGATATAATAAGAAAGTTGAGAATTGATTTTCAATCATCTTAGTCCAGAGAAATGGCGGTGCTGCGAGCCATCTAAGCTAGAAAGTCATGCTACTCAATTTAACAATTGCATAAGAACAAGAGAATGACAAGTTCATTGAATGAAGGTGGTACCGCGGTTTTTCGCCCTTCGTGATATGAGCTTGTCTTTTGATTTTTGGCGGTGTTGATGAAAACATTTCTTGTCAAACAAAAGTTTCGTCTTGGAGGCGAACGTTTCGCTATCAAGGATGACAGGGGAGAAATCGCCTATCAGGTGGAGGGATCGTTTTTTAAGATTCCTAAAACCTTTACCATCTATGATGCCTATGGTGAACAGGTCAGTCAGATCAGTAAAGAAATCTTGACCTTGCTTCCTCGTTTTGAGATTCAGCTTCGGGATGGCTCGAGTTTTGTCATTCGTAAGAAGTTGACCTTCTGGCGAGATAAGTATGAGTTTGATAATCTGGGTCTTCGTATCGAGGGCAATATCTGGGATTTGAATTTCAAATTGCTGGATGATCGTGATCAGATGATTGCAGAAATTAAGAAGGAACTCTTCCATCTGACCTCTACCTATACCGTAACGGTTCTTGAGGACTCTTATGCAGACCTAGTCATTTCCCTCTGTGTCGCGATTGACTATGTGGAAATGCTGGAAAGCCAATCACATTAAACAAGTAAATAAGGAGACAATATGAAACAACTATCTAGTGCACAAGTACGCCAAATGTGGCTTGATTTCTGGGCGACCAAAGGTCACTC
>DXLD01000059.1:0-9200 GCA_019414935.1 Streptococcus sp. | reverse complement strand
GCCATCGCTTATGGATTTAACCGCTACAATCACGATGTGACCATCTTGGCAACCATCATTATCATTTTGATTATCTTTGCAATCCAATTCTTGGGAGATTTCTTGACTAAGAAATTGAGTCATAAATAAAAAAGAGCCGTGAGGCTCTTTTTATTTATCAGATTTTCTGTGCAAATTTTTTACTCAAGGCTTGTCCAATCAAGGCGCCAACTAGGGCTCCGATGACTACACTTGCGATAAATAAAAGGATGGTTCCAGGATTTGGCGAAACCATGATACGGTCGATATATTCTTGGGATTTTCCTCTTGCCAGAAGGGTAGCCATATAGGTTTGGGGCGCAATCCACATGAGTAAGATTGGACCAGTTGAACTAAAGGCGAAAATAATGAAAGAAAGCAAATTTTTTGTTTGGTCCTTGTATTTTCCTAAATGAGCTACTCCATCTGCTAGGAGGCCACAGATAATTCCAGGAAGGAAGGCACCGGCACCGTGTTTGCTCCCCAAGAAAAAGAGGGCGATGACAAGGCCGATAGTGGTAATGGCTCCAAAGCGCGGAACTTTTGCGACTAGAATCATATAGACGCTACCGCCGACAAGGGCAGTAAAGGCAGGTGCATAAAACATGTTTCCAGTTTGGTCAAGGAGATTGCCCAAAAGGACACCAATCCCCATGCAGAGGAAGTAAAGAACTACAAAGAGCAGTGTAGTTAAGATAGATTTTTTCATGAATTGTCTCCTGATAATTTTCTCACAATTCTCATTGTACCACGGTTTGGTGGGATTGTAAATGGATAGTCTATGTTTTTGAAAACGCTTGAAATATGATATAATAGTTTCATAGTTATTTTTAGGGGGATATCATGGGTAGATTTTTAGACTTTGTCTTTAATCGTTTCTTTTTAGGGATGATTGCGACAGCCTTCTTTTGGCTATTAACCTTAGCAGGGGGGATTATTCTTGGTCTAGCGCCAGCTAGTGCCACCTTGATGAGCCTATATGCAGAACATGGTTATAGCTTTCGGGAATACAGTTTGAAGGAGGCTTGGTCTCTTTACAAGCAAAATTTTGTCTCAAGCAACCTGATTTTCTATAGCTTTTTAGGGGCAAATCTAGTTTTGGTCTATGGCCTGTATCTCTTGGTGCAATTGCCTCATCAAACCATCATTCATTTGATTGCGACCTTTTTGAATGTCCTAGTAGTCGCCCTGCTCTTTTTGGCCTATACAGTGTCTTTGAAATTACAAGTTTATTTTGACTTGTCCTATCGAAATAGCCTCAAACTATCCTTGATTGGCATCTTTATGAGCCTAGCAGCTGTAGCCAAGGTTCTCCTTGGGACAGTGCTACTTGTGGCAATTGGTTACTATATGCCTGCTCTGCTCTTTTTTGTAGGAATTGGGATGTGGCATTTCTTTATCAGTGATATGTTGGAACCTGTCTATGAAAGCATCCATGAAAAATTGGCGACAAAATAGAATGAAGCAGTTTTGGCTACATACGCTTCTGAGAACCTACAGTTCAGTTATGATGATTATTATTGCGAGTTTTGCAATCTTACTCTCTTATGCTGACTGGGATTCACGGGAAAAGGAAGCTCAAAGAGTAGCCCAGCGTGTAACCACTCGAACAGTCGAAGAGGTGGAATATTATTATCGCGAGTCAGCCCAGCTAGCGCAAGATTTAGTAGCCAATCAAGACCGGATACAAGGGGTTTATAAGTACTTTAGCTTGTCAACTTCTGAGTATTTTTATTGGCTGTTGGAGCACCAAGCAGCTTCGTCAACTTCTATTTCTCTGTATGAAAATATTGATGATCTTTATGTCCAAAATGACTATATAACGGGTGTTGCAATCGTCTTGCAGGACTTTAAAGAAGTTTATGTGTCAACAAGGGATAAAAGAAGTGGGCATGTCTTGCCTGCTGAGGCTTTTAAACCGGAGGCCAATAGTTTTGGAGTTCCTATTTTAGACCCAGCGACGGATCAATCTATAGGGGTTGTTTATATTTCCTTGGATCCAGAAATCTTATACCATGCTGTAGACAATACCCGGGGTCATATCCCGATGGCTGTTACCGTGACATCGCCTTTTGATACGGAGATTTTTCATATTGGTGAGAGGGTCAATAGCGAACATGAGAACTGGTTTGTTGGTGTAACCTCTCATGGCTATCAGGTTCAGGTGGCAGTTCCCAAAAACTTTGTTTTACAAGGAACAGTGACTAGCTCTGCTTTGATTGTGGGCTTGAGCCTTCTCTTTATTGTCATTCTCTATCTGACCTTGAGGCAGACCTTTGCGAATTACCAAAAGCAGGTAGTGGATTTGGTGGATTCCATTCAAGCTATTGCCCAAGGAGAGGAAGGTCTTCGCATTGATACGCTTGAAAAGGATCAGGAATTGCTCTTAATCGCGGAAACCACCAATGATATGTTGGATCGATTGGAAAAGAATATCCATGATATTTACCAGCTAGAGCTTAGCCAAAAGGATGCTAATATGCGAGCCCTGCAGGCGCAAATCAATCCTCACTTCATGTATAATACGCTAGAGTTTTTGCGCATGTATGCAGTCATGCAAAGTCAAGATGAGTTGGCAGATATCATTTATGAATTCAGTAGTCTCTTGCGGAACAATATTTCTGACGAAAGAGAAACTCTTCTCAAACAGGAATTAGAATTTTGCCGTAAATACAGCTATCTCTGCATGGTTCGTTATCCCAAGTCCATTGCCTATGGTTTCAAGATAGATCCAGAGTTAGAGAATATGAAAATTCCTAAGTTTACCTTGCAACCGCTGGTAGAAAATTATTTTGCGCATGGTGTTGACCACAGACGTACAGATAATGTGATTAGCATTAAAGCTCTTAAACGAGATAGTTTTGTGGAAATTTTAGTGGTAGATAATGGCCGTGGAATGTCTGCTGAAAAGCTGGTAAATCTCCGAGAAAAATTAAGTCAGAGACAGTTTGAACATCAAGCCAACTATAGTGCAAAAAGGCAGTCTATCGGGATTGTCAATGTACACGAGCGTTTTGTGCTCTATTTTGGAGATCGCTATGCCATTAGTGTAGAATCTGCAGAGCAAGCGGGTGTTCAGTATCGTATTACAATTCAAGATGAGTAGAAAGGGAGAAAATGTATAAAGTATTATTAGTAGATGATGAGTACATGGTGACAGAAGGTCTGAAACGTTTGATTCCCTTTGATAAGTGGGATATGGAGGTCGTCGCAACAGCCAGTCATGCTGATGAAGCCCTAGAATATGTTCAGGAAAATCCTGTCGATGTCATCATTTCCGATGTCAATATGCCCGACAAAACAGGGCTTGATATGATTCGGGAGATGAAAGAAATCTTACCAGATGCTGCCTATATCCTGCTGTCAGGTTATCAGGAGTTTGATTACGTAAAAAGAGCAATGAACCTTAGTGTGGTGGACTATCTGGTTAAGCCTGTTGATAAGGTAGAGTTAGGAAATCTGCTGGAGAAGATTGCAGGTCAGCTTGGAGAGAGGAGAAAGAAAAGTCAGACTCTCAGTCAAGATTTAGACGAGGCTGGATTTGTTAGTTATCTAGGAGGTAAGGAGAATTGGTGGATAGGTTTATCCAAGGAAAAGCAAGGCTCCTTCACAATTCCCCACTATGTCTTGGGTCAAGACTGGCAGATTTTCATTTCTGACCAACCCCTAGATGGTTTAGTCGTTACTCCTTTTGAAGCTCCTTATCAAGAACGCTTTGAACGCTGGAAGCTGAATGCTGAGAAAGCCCTCTTTTACGGTTCTGTAAATCTAAAACAGTCTCAGAGTCTCTTTGCCTATTACGAACCGATTTATAGGGTTATCATTCAGGGGAATCTCAATCAAATCGTAGAAGAGTTAAATCTCTTGGAGAAGGTGGTTCTTGAAAATACACCGCGTGTTCCGATTACCAAACAGCTTTTTATCCAGTTTGTCATGGATGTCTTTCACTTGTTTGAACATCTCAAAGCTGATGATATGACGGACATTGTCAAAACGATTCATGCTATTCAATCCTTCGATGAATTGGTTCCTTATATCAAGGAAACTCTGACTCGATTCTTTGGGCAATATCGTATGAATGAAAATGTGGTCAGTGTGCTGGAAGTCATTGGGCGTGATTATCAGAAAGAACTTTCCCTCAAGGATATCAGTAAAGATCTCTTTATCAATCCTGTCTATCTAGGTCAGTTGATTAAGCGAGAAACCAATTCGACCTTCGCAGAATTACTAAACAAACAACGCATTAAGGCTGCCCAGCAGCTCTTGCTTTCAACTAGTGACAGTATCGAAGATATTTGTTATGCTGTTGGTTACAGTAATGTTGGATATTTCTATAAAGTGTTCCGAAAATTGTGCGGAAAGTCTCCCAAAGCCTACCGAAAACAGGTAGAAACTATACTATAAGACTTGTATTCCCTTACAAAAGGTGCTATAATATCAATAATAACATCAGGAGGTTCTATCATGAAAAAGAAACCGATTTATCTATGGGTCTTGCTAATCTTGTCTGCTCTTATTTCAGTTTCATCTCTGTTTGGAATGTTGGGTCCCATACCTAGCAAAGAAGTCCTTCGTGCCGCTGCCGCTCAGAAACAGGTTGCAGGGGTCAGTGCTCAGCAGGTAGAAGATAGCATTAATTATAGCTATAGAGTGGCAGAAATATCTCATTCTATTTTTAATATGGCCTTGATTGTGCTATCTGCTATTTTAGTGGTCGTAGCGATTGTCTTCCTTATTCGTAAGAATTTGCAATATGCAAACTATACTTATGTTGGCTATGTTTTGTTAGCTATTATCGGTTCGATTTATGGCTATGTTGGTTTACAGGACGCTGTGCAGTTGGTTCAAGATGAGACCATGCGTTTGACAATGAGTATTGGTTCAAAAGCTGTCAGCATTTTCTATATCGTCATCAATATTCTCTTCCTAGCTCTTGTCTTCTATAAGATGTGGCGTCAACAGAAAGCCTTAGCAGAAGAAGAGGAAACAGAAGAACTTGCCTAAGTATTGACAAAAAATAACTATCAAGTTACAATCTTGGTAGTTATTTTTCGATTATAGATAAAATCATGGAGGTAAATATGAAGACAATTTCTTTAGTTTATATTAGTCTGAGTGGCAATACTGAGAGTTTTGTGACGCGCTTGAAAGACTATCTCTTGTCCCAGTACGAGGGGATTGAGGTCCAAAAGATTCATATCAAAGATTTGGTCAAAGAAGGCCAAGATTTCTATGAAATGGACCATCCTTATGTCGCCTTTTTGCCGACCTACCTAGAAGGTGGGAATGGCGTTGATAATGGAGATGTGGAGATTTTGACGACACCAGTAGGGGATTTTATCGCTTATGGTGACAATGCTGGTAAGTGTTTTGGTGTGGTTGGTTCAGGGAATCGTAACTTTAATAACCAGTACTGTCTGACAGCCAAGCAATACAGTCAACGTTTTGGTTTCCCTGTATTGGCCGATTTTGAAATGCGAGGCATGCTGGGAGATATCAAACGTGTCGCAGCGATTATCGCAGATTTGTATGAGTTGGAAGAGGAGAATTAAAGTCGATATAAGAGGCGGTTGGAGTTTTTCAACTGCTTTTTGAGTATAAACAGTTTTTAAGAACATAAAAAAGCATAAGTTCAGGTCTTCAAAACCTTGTTCTTATGCCTTTTAGCATAGAAATATTGGCTGAATTATCTCTTGAAATGAAACCTTATCTTCATCTAGAGCTTGTTAGTTATCCTGCTTTTCCGATTGCGAGTGCATAGATAAAGAAGATGGCGAAACCAAAGAGGAAAATCAATCCTGCAATGGCAAGGTGTTTGAGCCAAGAAGGAAGATTTTTGTTTTCACGCGTTACCAAGGCGTAATTCAAAAGAGCAAAGAATGGTGTTGTCAGGAAAGAGCCAATCATGGCAAAGCGGAGCATGGTTGACACCTGACCAGCGAAGAATTTGATAATGACGATACCGATGATAGCAGTGATGGTCATCCAGATGTTCAAAGATTTACTATTGTCCTCTTTTTGACGGATTAGCAGTCGGAGAGATTCCTGATTAACGCGAGAATAGCCATCGATAACAGTGATAACTGTTCCAAAGATACACAGGAAAGCAATAAAGGTAATCAAGTAACGGGACCATTCGCCAAGAACAGAGGCATACATGCCCACGAATTGAGAGATGTATTTGGCTGAAGCAGCTTCGACCGCCTGCCCTGTGGGATATTGAATCAGTGCTCCCAATGCTACAAAGAACACAGCTAGGACAGCTGTTCCAATGTAACCAACGTTAAAGTCAAATAGAGCGTCCTCTGTATTAAAGTTGACGGTCTTTTTCTTTTCAGCAGACCAAAGTGAATTGATGGCTGAAATTTCGATAGGAGCCGGCATCCATCCTAAGAGGGAAACGATGAAGGGTAGAGCTGCCATTTGCCAAGGTGTTTTCTCGACAAAATTAGAACTGTATTCTGGATGTTTTACCGCCGCGATAATAACTGCAAGAACAGTTGCAATGGTCAAAGCAGACATTATCCATTTTGCCATGCCGTCTAAGAGTTTGTAGCCTCCAAAGAGTAACATAGCCCAAATGATTGCAACGAGAATGAGGGACCACTGAGTGATGCTAAGTCCAATCATTGGGAAGGCACTGGCGATGATCGCTGAGCACAGAATAGCAACACCAGCTGTGTTGACCATAGCCGAAAAGACATTGAGAATAAAGAAAATCCAGAGATAAAGTTTTCCTTTTTCGACATAACCTTCAACCAATGTCTTACCAGTATCAGCTGTGTATTCAGCACCAAAACGGAAAAATGGATATTTAAAGACATTGGCTAAGATGACCAAGAGAAGTAGAGACCAACCGTAAGAACCGCCAGCTTGAGTTGAGGATACAATATGGGAACCTCCAACAGCGGCAGAAGCCATTAGGATTCCCGGTCCCATTGCTTTTAGTTTACTTGCCCAGGTGGATTGATTTAACGAAATAGCTTGTGACATGATAGATACTCCTTTTTGAATTTTCAGAATAATCTGGATATATAATCTATATTCTACAAAAAACTTTGAGAAAATGCAAGATGATTTTGAAAAAATACAGAAAATTACAGAAAATTTACAAAGAAGATCTGAAAATAACTGATATGATAGCAAAGTACAGCAGGGTAAAGAAAAACCGAGAAGTTTCTTTCTCGGATTTGCTTATTATGAGGTTCCTATTGTCTATGTTCCAAGAGTTGATTGATATGGTCAACTTTTTTAGCTTCTCTTTTATAGAGAATGGCCCAAATGATGAGGTAGACAATCGCAAACTCGATAATGAGCTGGAGGTAGAAATTCCAGTGAAAAGGGAACCAACCTGCCAGAGTTGCTAGTGGGACAAAGCCAGCCAGCATGAGGAAGAAATGGGTCAGAGTGGCACGAAGCATGCTCCAGTCACGGCTGAATAATCGTTTACCAAAGTTGAAGAGAATACCGATGGCTGCCCAGATCAGTGTGCAGTAGAGCAAGACCAGAGCACCGTGAACCTGATGTTGAGCCATCACTTGGCCGATGAGAGAGCAGGGATTTAGTGGGGCATAAGTACTTGGTGCATAAATGAGTGAAAAGATGATAGAGAGGCTGAGGCCGATAAGAACACCGGCTGTTGCGTCGTGAAATACTTGTTTTTTCATAGTTCTAATTTCTCCTTGATGGTTTTTAGGTAACGGCGTGAAGAGTAGGTGAAGCTTTCGTTTTTCAAGAAAATTTCTACCAGACCGTTGGGCGTGAGCTTGAGATGAGAGATGGAGTTGATATTGATGATTTCTGATTGGGAAATTTGGATAAAATTGGTTGGTAAGATTTCAAGGACCTGATAGAGTCGTAAGTCAATGGTGTAGGTCTGACTAGCTGTTTCTGCTAGAACCTTCCGATTCTCGATATAGAAGCGTTGAATCTTGCCAATCTCAACTAGATAGACCTGATCATCGATTTTCCCTTTGATTTTTTCTTTTTGGTCAAGATTTTCTGCGAACTCGATGACTTTCTGGACTTTATCTGTCGGCTGAGGTGCTTGGACAATCAGTTTTTCTTCCTTGTAAGTCTCACTAATCTGTAGTTCTACTTTCATAAATTTCTCTCCTTGTTTTTCATACAAAATTAATCTCACTTCTTGTACATCTTTATTAATACTCTTCAAAAATCAAATTCAAACCACGTCAGCGTCGTCTTGCCGTACTAAAGTACTGTCTGCGCCTAGCTTTCTAGTTTGCTCTTTGATTTTTATTGAGTATACCACTATTTTATGCCCCCTTGCAAGGGACTTTGTCTATGTGGAGGGATTTGACTCCTATGTGGTGCTTGCTTTTCTGTCCTATCTGAAATATGGTATAATAGCACTAATCAATTTCTAGGAAAACAGATACGGAAAGGGGCTGAAAGATGTCTCATATTATTGAATTGCCAGAGGTGCTGGCAAACCAGATTGCAGCTGGAGAGGTTATCGAGCGTCCAGCTAGCGTTGTTAAGGAGCTGGTAGAAAATGCTATTGATGCTGGCTCTAGTCAGATTATCATTGAGATTGAGGAAGCTGGTCTCAAGAAGATTCAAATCACAGATAATGGTCATGGAATTGCCCACGATGAGGTGGAGTTGGCCCTGCGTCGTCATGCGACCAGTAAGATAAAAAATCAAGCGGATCTCTTTCGGATTCGGACGCTTGGTTTTCGTGGTGAAGCCTTGCCTTCTATCGCTTCTGTTAGTGTTCTGACCCTTTTGACAGCAGTTGAGGGCGCAAGTCACGGAACCAAGCTAGTCGCGCGTGGGGGAGAAGTTGAGGAAGTCATCCCGGCAACTAGTCCTGTGGGGACCAAGGTTTGTGTGGAGGACCTCTTTTTCAACACGCCTGCCCGCCTCAAGTATATGAAGAGCCAGCAAGCGGAGCTGTCTCATATCATTGATATTGTCAACCGTCTGGGCTTGGCCCATCCTGAGATTTCTTTCAGCTTGATTAGTGATGGCAAGGAAATGACGCGGACAGCTGGGACTGGTCAACTGCGTCAAGCTATTGCAGGGATTTACGGTTTGGCGAGTGCCAAGAAGATGATTGAAATTGAGAATTCTGACCTAGATTTCGATATTTCAGGTTTTGTGTCCTTGCCTGAGTTAACTCGGGCCAATCGCAATTATATCAGTCTCTTCATCAATGG
>DXLD01000058.1:0-9261 GCA_019414935.1 Streptococcus sp. | reverse complement strand
ACACAAATGCAACTGATATTTTGATTCAAGGGCTTGAAAAGCTCGAATACCGTGGCTATGATTCTGCGGGAATTTTTGTCCTAGGTGGTGCTGAAAATCACCTAGTCAAGGCTGTAGGTCGTATCGCAGAATTGTCTGCTAAAACAGCTGGTGTTGAGGGAACAACTGGTATCGGACATACTCGTTGGGCAACTCATGGGAAACCAACGGAAGATAATGCTCACCCACACCGCTCTGAGACAGAACGTTTTGTTTTGGTTCACAATGGGGTGATTGAGAACTACCTTGAAATCAAGGAAGAATACCTTGCAGGTCACCACTTCAAAGGGCAAACAGATACGGAAATCGCCGTTCATTTGATTGGAAAATTTGCGGAAGAAGATGGCTTGTCAGTTCTTGAAGCCTTCAAAAAAGCTCTTCACATCATCCGTGGTTCTTATGCTTTTGCCTTGGTAGATTCACAAGATCCTGAAGTTATCTACGTGGCTAAGAATAAATCACCACTTTTGATTGGTCTTGGACAAGGCTATAACATGGTCTGCTCAGACGCTATGGCTATGATTCGTGAAACCAACCAATACATGGAAATCCATGACCAAGAGTTGGTCATCGTTAAGGCTGATAGTGTAGAAGTTCAAGACTATGATGGTAATGGTCATGAGCGTGCTAGCTATACTGCTGAACTTGACTTGTCAGATATCGGTAAGGGAACTTACCCTTACTACATGCTCAAGGAAATTGACGAACAGCCAACGGTTATGCGTAAACTCATCCAAGCCTACACAGATGAGGCTGGTCAAATTGTCGTAGATCCAGCTATCATCAAGGCCGTTCAAGACGCAGACCGTATCTACATCCTTGCAGCTGGGACATCTTACCACGCAGGATTTGCTTCTAAGAAGATGTTAGAAGAATTGACGGATACACCAGTTGAGCTTGGAATTTCATCTGAGTGGGGCTATGGTATGCCACTCCTCAGCAAGAAACCGCTCTTCATCTTTATCAGTCAGTCTGGTGAAACAGCGGATAGTCGCCAGGTTTTGGTTAAGGCTAATGAAATGGGAATCCCAAGCTTGACAGTGACAAACGTCCCAGGTTCAACCCTTTCACGTGAAGCTAACCATACCATGCTCCTTCACGCGGGTCCTGAAATTGCTGTGGCATCAACTAAAGCCTATACAGCACAAATCGCAGCCCTTGCCTTCCTGGCAAAAGCAGTCGGAGAAGCAAATGGCAATGCCAAAGCGCAAGCCTTTGACTTGGTTCATGAATTGTCAATTGTAGCTCAGTCTATCGAATCAACTCTTTCAGAGAAAGAAGACATTGAAGCCAAGGTTCGTGAGCTTCTTGAAACAACTCGCAACGCCTTTTATATCGGACGTGGTCAAGATTACTACGTAGCCATGGAAGCAAGTCTCAAACTCAAAGAGATTTCTTACATCCAGTGTGAAGGTTTTGCGGCAGGAGAACTCAAGCATGGAACCATTGCCTTGATTGAAGAAGGAACGCCTGTTTTGGCCCTCTTGTCAGATCTAGTCCTTGCCAACCATACTCGTGGAAATATCCAAGAGGTGGCAGCTCGTGGTGCCAAGGTTCTCACTATAGCAGAAGAGAATGTTGCCAAAGATACAGACGACATCGTTCTTACGACTGTACACCCTTACCTCTCACCGATTTCAATGGTTGTACCAACTCAATTGGTCGCTTACTTTGCAACACTCCACCGTGGACTTGATGTGGACAAACCACGTAACCTTGCTAAGTCAGTAACGGTAGAATAAGCTTAAAAAGTCTAGTTATCTAGGCTTTTTCTTGTGAGCAAATGGGTTGCTTGTACTCAAGATTCGTGTTATACTCTTCGAAAATCAAATTCAAACCACGTCAGCTTCACCTTGCCGTACTTAAGTACAGCCTGCGGCTAGCTTCCTAGTTTGCTCTTTGATTTTCATTGAGTGTTAGAATAATTTGTCAAAATGAAGGACCGAAATAGACAAGGAGAATCACTGTGGTAGAATTGGGAATTTCAACATTTGGAGAAACAACGGAGCTTGAAGGGACTGGGCAGACTTATAATCATGCTGAACGCATTCGCCAGTTGGTGGCAGAGATTGATCTGGCTGACAAGGTTGGTTTGGATGTGTATGGAATTGGTGAGCACCATCGAGCGGATTTTGCGGTATCAGCCCCAGAGATCGTCCTGGCAGCTGGAGCAGTCAATACCAAGAAAATCCGTTTGACCAGTGCAGTCAGCATTCTCTCAAGCATGGACCCTATTCGTTTGTTCCAACAGTATGCCACTATCGATGCTTTGTCAAATGGACGTGCGGAGATCATGGCTGGAAGGGGTTCTTTCACGGAATCTTTTCCCTTGTTTGGCTATGACTTGAAAGACTACGAAGCCCTTTTTGATGAGAAATTAGACTTGCTCCAGTTAGTCAATGAGAAGACCAAGATAGACTGGCAAGGACGATTGACCCAAACAATCTCTGGCAAGGAAGTTTATCCTCGTCCAGTTCAGGATAAATTACCCTTGTGGGTAGCGACAGGTGGTCATGTCGAATCAACAGTGAAGATTGCTCAGGCAGGTCTACCGATTGTCTATACCATTATTGGTGGGAATCCTCGTTATTTTAAACAGTTGATTCAGGCTTATCGTGAGATTGGTAGTGAAGCGGGTTATGCCAGTCATGAACTAAAGGTTGGAGCTCATTCTTGGGGATGGATTGCTGAAGATAGCGAGCAGGCCGTGAAAGATTATTTCCATCCGACCAAGCAAGTGGTGGATGCTATTTCCAAAGACCGTCCGCACTGGCAGGAATTGCGTTATGAGCAATATTTGGAGCAAGTTGGGCCAAATGGCGCCATGTTTGTGGGAAATCCAGATCAGGTGGCAGAAAAATTGATTCGCATGATTGAGGATTTAGGTTTGGACCGCTTTATGTTGCACCTACCTCTTGGTTCTATGCCTCATCAACAAGTACTGAGAGCTATTGAACTTTTCGGAACGCAAGTGGCTCCAAAAGTAAGGGCTTATTTTGCCATGAAAGAGGCTTAATAAAAAATGCTAATCAGGCTGATAAAAAATCTATATAACAACAATTTTAAAAAAGTAATAAACAAAAAATAATCTCTGAAAAGCTAGTAAAATCAAGCTTTCCAGAGATTTTTTTATCTATTGATATAAAAAATCTCAATCAAGTTGATAGTCAATATATATTGGGAAAAGGCGAAAAGGAGTGGTAAGATGGTTTCAATCCAAATGGAAGGAGAAAAGTATGACAAGTAAAAGAGAACTAGTTTTTAGAGCCATCCGAGGAGAAGAGGTGGAACGGGTTCCTGTTGGCTTTTGGTTTCATTTTGTAACGCTGGAGGAAAAAGGACAAGGTTTAAATAATCCACGTATCTTTTAAAAAAGTGTAGAGGGGCATCGGAAGTACGTTGAAAGAATTCATCCTGATTTTGTCAAAATGATGAGTGACGGTTTTTTCATTTATCCAAGTAATGTCTATAGTCCTTCTGTTACAAGTATTCAGGAGTTGGCTTCTATTGAGTCAATTGATGAAAATCATCCTTGGATTCAGCAACAAGTAGAAGTGGTACAAGCCATTCGAGAGACCTTCACTGAGGAGATTGCTTCATTCTACAATATCTTTTCTCCGATTTCCTACCTGAAACGGTGGTTTCGTACAGAGACTTCTAGAGGTGATAAGGAGGTTGCTGATCTATTACTTGAAAATCCAGAGCTATTTAGAGAGATTTTAGATGTGATAGCTGAGGATATCGCTATCCTAACCAAGGCAATCATTCAGGATGGTGGAGCAGATGGGATTTACCTCAGTACACAAGAAATTCAGGATGAACGCATTACAGCAGAATTGTATCAGACCTATATTGAGCCAAGCAACATAAAAGTTTTAGAAGCTGCCAATCAGGCAGGTGGGGTCAATATCCTGCATATCTGCGGTTTCCAAGGTGCCAGTAACGATGTAACTATTTTCAAAGATTATCCGGCCCAGGTTTTCAACTGGGCAACCCACCATGAAGCAGTCAGTTTGCCTCAAGGTCAGGAGTTATTTCATGGCAAAGCGGTCCTGGGTGGTTTTGAAAATGGGAAGCAGAGCCTGCTTTATGGAGGTAGCAAGGCTGAACTACAAGAGGAAACCAAACGCTTGTTAGCTGAGGCTGGAACTAGAGGAGTCCTTCTTGGAGCAGATTGCACAGTTCCAGATGACTTTGAATTAGAAAGATTGGACTGGATTCGTCAGGCTGCTATTTTAGAATAGGAGGGCCTTATGAAAAGAAAAAAGTTGCTATTGGCAGGGACGGTCCTCGGCTTTGTCATCTTACTTGCAATCAGTCTTACCAAGGGATTTACTTGTAAGGAAGGTCCAAGATGTCATGGAGTTCAGGATTTTCAGAAAGGAAGTCTTCCTTTTATTCAAACCAATGATATTGCCAGTGTTTTATTAGTTGAAAAAGAAAGAAATGGAGAATAGAGATGTCAGAAAAAAGAGAATGGGTTTTAAAATCATTTAGAGGAGAAGCGGTCGATCGTGTGCCAGTTGGTTTTTGGCACCACTTTACATCAGAAGAGGAATGGTTAAAGGGTTTTTCAAATCCTGTGATTATTGAAAAGAACATACAAGGTCACAAACGTTTTATCCGTGACCTAGATCCAGACTTTATCAAGTTGATGAGTGATGGCTATTTTGCTTATCCAAATCCAGTTATTGCCATAGGAAAATCACTCCAAGAGTTGGCAGAGATTCAACCTCTGGGTCAAGATCATCCCTGGATTAGAGAGCAGGTAGAATTGGTGAAGAAGATTAAGCAGGAGTTTACAGAAGATATTGTTGCTATTTACAATATTTTTGCGCCTGTGACCTACCTTAAATGGTTGCTTGGGGAAGTGTCTGGTGGAGATGATCTCATTGCAGATTTCTTAGTTCAAGATTCTCAGAAATTGAAAAAAGTCCTTGATGTGATTGCGCAAGATATCGCTAACTTGAGTCAAGCTATTATTAAAGATGCAGGAGCAGACGGTATTTATCTCAGTGTGCAAAGTATTCAGGATGCGCGTGTTTCTGTTGAAGACTATCAGGAGATTATTGCGCCGAGTGAACTGACTGTTTTAAATGCAGCTAAGTTGGTTGGCGGGGTAAATATCCTTCACATCTGTGGCTATGAAGGAGCCCGAAACGATATTCATATCTTCGCTGACTATCCAGCTCATGTTTTTAACTGGGCAGTTGGTCCAGAAGGGATTAGTCTAAAAGAAGGTCGTGAGATTTTCAAGGGGCGGACTGTTTTGGGAGGATTTGAAAATGGTAAAGATGGCCTTCTCTATCGAGGAAATAAAGAAGAAATTCAAGCTGAAACCAAACGCTTGATAGAAGAAACAGGTAAAGATGGCCTCATACTTGGAGCAGATTGTACCATTCCGAGCGATATTGCAGTGGAACGTATCCAGTGGGTGAGAGAAGCATTAGCTAAATAAAGGAGAAGAATATGAGTAAGAAAACATGGGTTATTGGTGGAGTTGCGGTTGTGGCAGTGCTTGGAGCAACGATTGTTGGTAGAACTTTGGCAGGAGCATCTGCTAAAGGTGCAGATGCAGCTTCATCTGGACAAGTAACAACTTTAAAGGTTGCCCATACCCAAAACTATGTCCCTTATGATTTTATTGACGAAAAAGGGGAATCAGATGGTTATGAAGTCGCTGTTTTAAAGGCGGTTGATGAGAAATTAGCAGATTATAAATTTGAGTATACAGGAACTAGTGATGATGATCTCTTGATTGGGCTTGAGTCTGGCAAGTACGATATTGGGACAAAAGGTGCTTGGTATACAGATGAAAGGGCTAAAAAATTCATCATTCCATCTGAGCCAGTAGGTGCTAGCATTATTGGTTTTACTGTCAGAAAAGAAGATGAAGGCAAATATAAGAATATTGATGATTTCGCCAAAAATAAAGGCAAATTAGTACCAATCTCTCCTCAAAATGCCCAGTGGAATGTCATCAATAGTTATAACGAGAAGCATAAAGATACACCAATTGAGTTGACAGCTGCTGAATCCTTCAAAGTGGCAGATGCCTATGCTTGGGTTTTAGAAGGACGTTATGATGCCTTCTTTGATATCAAGCTTTCTTTTGAAAAAGCAGTGACAGCTGAGGATGGTTCTTATCACCAATATGCGGACAAACTTAGCTGGTTCCCATATAAAGGAATCCCAACCTATCCATTGATTCATCGTGATGAAAAGGGCGAGAAGTTTGCTAAAGAATATGAAAAAGCGATTAAAGAATTAAAAGAAGACGGTACTCTAGCTAAACTTTCTCAAAAATACTTTAAAGAAGATGTCTTTAGTTACGTCGATAAAGATTAGATAAGCAATCAGGCATGTTATACTCTTCGAAAATCAAATTCAAATCACGTCAGCTTCGCCTTGCCGTACTCAAGTACAGCCTGCGGCTAGCTTTCTAGTTTGCTCTTTGATTTTTATTGAGTATTAGAAAGAGGTTTACATGGTTTCATATGATTTTTCAAGAGTGTTCCAATTTTTACCTACCTTATGGCAGGCTCTTCCTATGACCTTGTCCATTCTCTTTTTTACTACAATCCTCGGTTCCCTTTTCGGTGGCTTACTGGCTTGGGCACAAGTGGGAGAAGATAAGACTTTTGCAGGTCTTTCCAAGGGCTATATTTTCACTCTTCGCTGTACTCCCCCCATTGTCTTACTGTTTTTAGTTTTTTATGGTTTACCTGAATTTTTAAAATGGTGGCTGAATTTAGATATCAACACCTTGTCTAAGACGGTCTTCGTCTTATTCACCATGGTCTTGCTATTTGCGGCTATCATTGCAGAAGTATTTAAGGCGTCCTATCAGGCAATTCCCAAAGGTCAGATGGAAGCTGGAGTCAGTATTGGTCTGACACCTAGTCAGACATTTTGGAGAATCATTTTTCCTCAGGCTTTTCAAGTGGCTCTTCCAAATATGACGACCGCTATTCTAAATTTGATGCGGGACGCTGCCCTAGCCTATACGATTGGTTTTGTGGATGTCATGGGAGCTGGCAATCTCTTAATCAGTCGCAATTTGGGGAATTACTCTCTTGAAACCTATACAGCGGTTGCCATTCTTTATTGGGGTGTAGCCTTGGCTGTTTCCTTCTTGAGTTGCTTGTTAGAAAAATCTTTGGAAACGAAAGGGAGATAGGATATGGATTTAGACTATATTGCAAAAACCTTTTTAGAGACCTTAAAAGGGGTACCGACTACCTTGATCATCATGATTGTTGCCATGGTATTAAGTTTTGTACCAGCCTTATTTTTAGCGCTGGGCCAAATATATAAAGTGAAAGGTGTTCGAACATTCTCCCTCGTGTATCTAGCTTTTATAAGAGCGACACCTCCGATTTTACTGATTCTTTTCTTCTATAGTTTGTTTCCGAGTTTGCTCAATCAATTTCTTAAAAGCATAGGAAGTGATGTTGATATCTTTAAACTCAATCCTATCTATTATGCTTTTATTATCTATAGCCTGATGACAACAGGGAGTTTATCAGAAATCTTACGTTCGGCTATTTTGACTGTCGATAAGGGACAATTAGAAGCTGCACAAGCGATTGGATTGACCAGTAGTCAGGTCTATGTGAGGATTGTTTTTCCACAGGCCTTGCGTTCAGCCCTGCCCAATTTGGCTAATTTAGTCATAAATATTGTAAAAGGAACCTCTTTGGTCTTTGTTATGACTATTAAGGATATTACAGCCATTGCCCGTGTTGAAGCATCTTATGGTTATCAGTATTTTGAATCATACTTTGTTATCTTTTTACAGTACATTATTATTTGCGGATTGATTCAATGGGGCTTTTCACTCTTAGAGAAACGCTATATTCAAAGAGAAAAGAGACAAGTAGCGCCCACTGCAGGTTTAGCATAGGAGGAGACAATGTTACAAGTAGAACATGTTGCAAAAAAATTTGGAGATAGACAAGTCTTAGAAGATGTTAATCTCAAGGTCAACCAAGGGGATGTGGTTGTAATCTTGGGGCCATCTGGATCAGGTAAAACGACTTTTCTCAGATGTCTCAATCATTTAGAAAAGGCTGATAGTGGTTCTTTGAAGCTTGCTGGCAAAGACTACGACCTTGGCCAATTGACTAAAAAAGACATTTTAGAAATTCGCCAAAAGACCGCTTTTGTTTTCCAACATTATAATTTATTTGCCAATAAAACAGCCTTGGAAAATATTTTAGAGGGCTTGGTGATTGCTCGGAAAATTCCTAAGGAAGAAGCAATCAAACGTGCGGAAGCAGCCTTAGAAAAAGTTGGTTTACTGGCTTATAAGGATTACTATCCATCTCAACTTTCTGGAGGTCAGCAACAACGAATCGGTATTGCCCGTGCAATTGCTGTGAAACCAGAGGTCATTCTGTTGGATGAGCCAACATCAGCCTTGGATCCAGAGTTGGTAGGGGATGTTTTGGATGTTTTAAAACAGTTAGCAAAAGAAGGGGTTACTATGGTAGTAGTGACTCATGAGATGGGCTTTGCCAGAGATGTAGCCAATCATGTCATTTTTATGGACGGTGGGAAAATTGTTGAAGAAAATAATGCCCATGAATTCTTTAGCCGTCCAAAAGAAGAACGAACCAAGCAATTTTTGGCACGAATCCTTTCGGATGCGACCTATAGTGTGGAATATATGATTTGATAGATAGGATTATCAGGGCAAAAATCAATCCCCCGAGCATTAATGCTCGGAGGATTTTTCTATAGGAGGGCTAGTTTAATTCTCTTTTTTGTTTTTTAGTAAGAATCCGAGACCGAGAAGGGCAAGGAGGCTGATTCCTGCGAATAGGAGTTTGTTATCGTTTTTGGTTCCTGTATTTGGAAGTTCAGCTTGTTTAGCTAGAGGCGCAGGTATATTTTCCTTGCTAGGGTTTTCTACTGATTCGTTTTGAACAGCTTCACTTACAGATGATGGTTGTGCTTCTTGCGCTGGTTGTGAAGTTTGTGTGGTTTGTGTGGTTTGTGAATCAGTTGTAGATTGGCTAGGTTTATCTTCTGCATCAGCTACTTTTGCATCTGGTTTAGGAGAATCTGGTTTAGTAGAGTCAGGTCTAACTTGTGGAGCTGGATCTTGATGTTCCGGTTTGACTACTCGGTTTGACATATTGTTTTGGCCGTTATTTTGACCGTGTTCTTGTTTTAAGCTAGAAAGGTCAAATTCTGGTTTTTCTTCCACAGCTGGGG
>DXLD01000057.1:7509-9268 GCA_019414935.1 Streptococcus sp. | reverse complement strand
TAGGTAATATTCCCACCTGTCAAGCTAGCACGCTCCACTTTTTTATCCTTATAAGCCAGGGTGGTATTGGTTGAGTTGGTTACATAGTAACTATCTACACCCTTCAGTTTTGCCGCTTCCTTGACCCAGGATTCTTGTGGTTTTGGTGGTTCCACAGGAACATCCTCTTCTTTCCCAGAAACTGTCAATGCTGATTGTTTTTGGGTAAAAGAACCGTCTTTGCTTTTGATAGGCGAGAAAAAGACATGGATATTCTTCTGTGACTTGGTCATATTTTTATTGATCTGACGAGACATGGAATCTCCCAGAGCCATAATCACAACAACAGATGAAACACCAATGATAATCCCAATCATAGTGAGAAAAGAGCGCATCTTGTGGGCCATGATAGATGAAAAGGCAAATTTCAGATTCTGCATCTTAGTTTTCCTCCTTCTCTAACTGCGAACTGTCAGACGAAATAACTCCATCTCGAATGACAATCTGGCGTTTAGCATAAGCAGCGATTTCAGGCTCATGCGTTACCATGATAATGGTTTTTCCTTCTTTGTTCAACTCAACCAATAGTTGCATAATTTGGTTCCCTGTTTTGGTATCCAAGGCTCCTGTCGGTTCGTCCGCTAGGATAATAGAAGGATTGTTTACCAAGGCACGCGCAATAGCCACACGTTGCTTTTGACCACCAGATAATTCTGAAGGCAAATGGTGACTGCGTTCTGTCAATTCAACCTTATCTAAATATTCCTCAGCTAACTTGCGACGTTTTGAAGATGAAACTCCCGCGTAAATCAAGGGCAATTCTACGTTTTGCAGAGCATTAAGTTTAGATAGAAGAAAGAACTGCTGAAAGACAAATCCGATTTGTTGGTTACGGACCTTGGCTAGTTGTTTTTCACCTAGTCCCGCCACTTCTTGGCCTTCAAGATAATACTCTCCACTGGTTGGTGTATCCAACATCCCAATCGTATTCATGAGAGTGGACTTACCAGACCCAGAGGGTCCCATGATGGCAACAAACTCACCCTCATTCACTTCTAGGTTGATATTTTTGAGAACCTGCAGTTCTTGGTCACCATTACGGTAACTTCTGCAGATATTTTTTAGACTAATTAGTTTCTTCATCAGCCTTCACCTCTTTTCCTTCCTCTAGAGAAGACGTTGGGTTACTGATGACCTTGACTCCATTTGTCAGACCTGAAGTGATTTCTTGGTTGTCTGCATCAGCATTGCCCAAACCAACTTCCACTTTCTTAGCCTTTTTCTGCTCGTCAAGCACCCAGACATAGTTCTTATCATTTTCAGTCACAACACTTGTTAGAGGAACCAAAATGGCTTTGCTCTTATTCTTGACCTCAACGCTTACTGAAAATCCTTGTTTCAAATCACCAATTTCACTCGTAACATCAATGGTATATGGATATTTAGAGCCAGAATTACCAGCTGCTGCTGCAGCCGCTGCACTTGCTGCTTCGCCATTATTTTTAGGGTAGTCAGAGATATAGCTAATCTTACCAGTCCAGCTCTTATCTTGGTAAACTTTAGAAGTAAAGGTTACTTCTTGTCCTACAGAGAGGTTGGCAAGATTATATTCAGATAGTTCCCCCTTAACTTGCAAGTTTTCATTGCTAACGACATGAACTACCACCTGACTAGCTCCAGTTGGAGATTTAGAAACATTACGGTTGACTTCGACCACAGTTCCCTCTAAGGTACTGAGAACCGTCATTGCATCCAACTGACTTTGAGCCTTGCTTAATTG
>DXLD01000057.1:0-7409 GCA_019414935.1 Streptococcus sp. | reverse complement strand
CTAAGGTACTGAGAACCGTCATTGCATCCAACTGACTTTGAGCCTTGCTTAATTGCGCTGCTGCATCTGCACGAGCATCACGAGCATCACCTAATTGTGCATCAATAGATGACACTGAATTTCCTGATACTGGAGCTGGAGTTTGGGCTGCTACACCTTCGCCTCCTGCTGGTGTTGGCAACTGTGGAGCCGGAGCTGAAGCGGCTTCATTTCGCGCTTGGTTGAGTTCGTTGATATGACGATCTGCCTTAGCAACTGCTCGACTAGCTGAATCATAGGCCGCCTGTGCTTCTGAACTACTGTACTTAACTAAAGCCTGTCCTTCACTAACCTTATCACCCACAGAAACAAGGATTTCATCTAAATCTCCCTTACTAGCATCAAAATAAACATATTGTTCATTTTTTGCCGTTACTGTCCCTGATAATAAAACAGAGGATGCGACGCTTCCTTCCTTGGCAACAACAAGATGAGTAGCCTCATCTTTTACAGCAGTCTGAGAAGGTTGTCTAAAGAGCAAAATGCCCCCAGCACCCAATACAACTACACTTGCAGCACCAATTGCTGCATACAATTGCCACTTTTTAGCTTTACCATTCTTTTTCATAATGAAACTCCTTTTTGATTTAAAGTTCTTAACAATATTATACAAAAATTATCAATTTGAAACAATAACATTTCAGAACGAAATAATGACATTTCAGGATTTAATTATTGTTCGGAATTTTTTGTTTAGCTATTGTACTAGATATATAATACACCTTATTTTTCTTTTTTGCAAGCCTTTTCTTTAATTTTTTTAAACGTAGCAGATTTTTGCAATCAGATAAAAAAAAAGATAGAATATGACTATCAAAAAATGACACTCTACTATTTAAAAGAGTATAAAGGAGTTTTCAATGAGAGAATACGATATCATTGCTATCGGTGGAGGTAGCGGAGGAATTGCTACCATGAACCGTGCTGGTGAACACGGAGCCAAAGCGGCTGTTATTGAGGAAAAGAAACTAGGTGGAACTTGCGTCAATGTCGGCTGCGTTCCTAAAAAAATTATGTGGTACGGGGCACAAATTGCTGAGACTTTCCATCAATTTGGAGAAGACTACGGCTTTAAGACTACTGATCTTAACTTTGACTTTGCAACCCTACGTCGCAATCGTGAAGCTTACATCGATCGCGCTCGTTCTTCTTATGATGGCAGTTTTAAACGCAACGGTGTAGACTTGATTGAAGGTCATGCTGAATTTGTAGATTCTCATACTGTCAGCGTAAATGGTGAACTGATTCGTGCTAAACATATCGTGATTGCTACTGGTGCCCATCCAAGTATTCCAAATATTCCTGGTGCTGAGCTAGGTGGCTCTTCTGATGATGTATTTGCCTGGGAAGAATTGCCAGAGTCAGTTGCTATTCTAGGCGCTGGTTATATTGCCGTTGAATTGGCTGGCGTACTCCACACTTTTGGTGTCAAGACAGACCTCTTTGTTCGTCGCGACCGTCCTTTACGTGGTTTTGATTCCTACATCGTTGAAGGTTTGGTCAAGGAAATGGAAAGAACTAACTTACCACTTCATACTCACAAAGTCCCTGCCAAGTTAGAAAAAACTGCTGAAGGCATTACCATTCATTTCGAAGATGGTACTAGTCACACAGCTAGCCAAGTTATCTGGGCAACAGGTCGCCGTCCAAACGTTAAGGGCTTGCAACTTGAAAAAGCTGGAGTAACTCTGAACGAACGTGGCTTTATCCAAGTAGATGAATACCAAAATACTGTTGTTGAGGGAATCTATGCTCTAGGTGATGTAACAGGAGAGAAAGAACTGACTCCAGTTGCAATCAAGGCTGGACGTACCCTATCTGAACGCCTCTTTAACGGCAAAACAACTGCTAAAATGGACTACTCAACTATTCCAACCGTTGTCTTTTCACACCCTGCTATCGGAACTGTTGGGCTAACAGAAGAGCAAGCTATTAAAGAATACGGCCAAGACAAAATCAAGGTTTACAAATCAAGCTTTACTTCTATGTACTCTGCTTGCACTTGCAACCGTCAAGAAACACGTTTCAAATTGATCACAGCTGGTTCAGAAGAAAAAGTTGTCGGACTTCATGGAATTGGCTACGGTGTTGATGAAATGATTCAAGGATTTGCTGTTGCTATCAAAATGGGAGCAACCAAAGCAGACTTTGATGCAACTGTGGCAATTCACCCAACTGCATCCGAAGAATTTGTAACCATGCGTTAATCGAAACAAAAGAAGCTGATACAAATGTGTCGGCTTCTTTTTTGATGATTTACGAATCGATGAAAACAACTTACCCAGTCAGCAAAATCGGCCGTTACAGTTTTTTGTTACCTTTGTTATAAAAATAGGTTGACAATAATATTAAATTAAGTATAATAGTTTCTATACATAAGAAAAGAGGTTAACTATTTTGAAAAAAGCTCACGTTTATGCTATCCCTGCTATTGGGGCTGCTCTCATTGCTGTTTTGGCACAAATCAGTCTTCCAATTGGACCTGTTCCCTTCACTCTGCAGAACTTTGCAATCGGCTTGATTGCTACTGTCTTTAGACCGAGAGAGGCTGTACTTTCTGTTGGACTCTATCTTCTTCTAGGAGCTATCGGTCTTCCTGTCTTTGCAGGAGGGGGAGCTGGATTGCAGGCGTTGGTTGGTCCTACTGCAGGTTATCTTTGGTTTTATCTTGTCTACTCTGGACTTACCTCTTCTCTAACTAACAGCAAGAGTGGAGTTGTCAAGATTTTTCTTGCAAACCTCTTGGGTGATGCCCTTGTCTTTGTCGGCGGGATTCTTAGCTTGCATTTCCTAGCTGGAATGCCATTTGAAAAAGCTCTTGCTGTGGGGGTATTTCCCTTTATCATCCCAGATCTTGGTAAAATTATTGCTATTAGTTTTATTAGCCGTCCATTACTTCAACGCCTTAAAAATCAGGCTTACTTTGCTAACTAAAAAAGGATATCGAGTTGTCATAACTCAGTATCCTTTTCTTTCATTTTGAAAACTTATACTCTTCGAAAATCAAATTCAAACCACGTCAGCTTCGCCTTGCCGTATGTGTAGGATACTGACTACGTCAGTTCCATCTACAACCTCAAAACAGTGTTTTGAGCAACCTGCGGCTAGCTTCCTAGTTTGCTCTTTGATTTTCATTGAGTATTAGTTGCCTTTAAAGGCATCCACCATGGTTTGGAATTCTTCATTGGAGAGGGTAATTCCCTTGCCCATTTTAGTATGGTCTGGACTCCAAGCACGAATATCAAACTTTGCAGGAGCACCATTAAAGCTCACACGATTGATTTCCTTGGTCCAACCTTTTTCGTTTTTAGAAAGAGTCAACAAGTGCTCTTCGATTTCAAATGTAAATTCTGCCATTTTCTTCTCCTTTTTTAGCTTTCATCTGATTATTCGTAAAATCTTGTAGATTTTAGGAAAATTTTATATAATATTGATATAAAAGAAGGGAGGCCAATATGAGACATAAATTCCAGCAAGTTCTAGATAAAATACATGACTTTTTAAATGGACATGACCAACCTGACCATACTGAAAGCAACTCCCTTACAGCTACTATTGAAGAGGCTATCCAGAAACAAAGCGCTGTTCACCTTATCTTGTCTGATGCAAGCTTTACAGGTGACATCATCAAATACGATCAACAGCGCCAGCAAATTATTGTGAAAAATTTTGCCAAAAATGTGACCCGTATTATCCGTATAAGCGATATTCAACGCCTGCGATTTGTCCCTTCAACTGTCCAAACAGCCCAAAAAAATAGATTTAAGAAAGAGTGAGATGTAGTTGCTTCATCCCACTCTTTTTTCTTAGCGAATTTGTTCAAAATGTAAATGAACCGCGATGTGATCTCCATAACCACTTCTTTCCAAGTCACGTTGTAGACGATAGGAAATGTAGTGTTCTGCAATGGTAATGTAACCTGCACCCAGTAAACGATGTTCAACCAAAGACTGAATCATGCTGATGGTCGCACGCTCCACCTTGGCCTCTTCCAAATCCAAAACCACTTTCTTAGTGACTTGTGCAAGGTTTTGACGTAAATCATCTGTCAATACATAGACAGTCTGGGCTGCTTTTAAGATAGCTTGGTAAATCTTATCTGGATTAAATTCAGCAATTTCTCCATCACGTTTGATTACTTGCATAGGTATCTCCTTTATTCTTTGTTTTCTTTAATTTCTGCCAGCATTTTTTCTTCTTCTGCTGTCAGTTGATAATGTTCAAGCAAATCCGGTCTGCGTTCATAGGTTTTCTTTAAACTCTCATACAGGCGCCACTGACGAATCTTTTCATGGTGTCCACTCATCAGTACATCTGGCACAACCATACCTCGATAATCGTAGGGACGTGTGTACTGAGGATATTCGAGAAGCCCAGAAGAAAAACTATCATCTTGGTGGCTAGACTCCTTGCCAATCACTTCTGGAATCAGGCGTACCGTAGCATCAATCATGGTCATAGCTGCCAACTCACCACCAGTCAGTACATAGTCTCCCAGAGAAACCTCATCTGTCACCAAGGTCTTAATACGCTCATCATAACCCTCATAGTGCCCACAGATAAAGATTAACTCTTCCTCTTGAGCCAAATCCTCAGCATAAGCCTGATCAAACTGCTTTCCAGCAGGATCGAGGAGAATGACGCGCGGATTTTTCTTTTCAATAGCATCAAAGGCATCGAAAATGGGTTGGGCTCGGAGCAACATCCCCTGACCGCCTCCGTAGGGCTCATCGTCGACATGGCGGGCCTTTTCAGCATTTTCTCGAAAATTATGATACTGGATATCCAAGAGCCCCTTTTCTCGAGCCTTTCCAACGATTGAGTGCTCTAGCGGAGAAAACATCTCTGGAAAAAGGGTTAAAATATCAATCTTCATCGTCTAACCCTTCTAAGATTTCCACATCGACGCGGTTATTTGGAATATCAACATTGAGAATCACTGGTGGGATATAAGGCAAGAGCAAATCACGCTTGCCTTTTCGCTTGACCACCCAGACATCGTTAGCACCTGGTTGCAGGATTTCTTTGATGGTTCCAATCAAGTTATCACCCTCATAGACTTCCAAACCGATAATCTCGTGATAGTAGAATTCACCATCGTCTAGGTCATTCAAATCTTCCTCAGCAACCTTGAGACTGTATCCTTTGTACTTTTCGATAGCGTTGATATGGTACATATCTTTGAATTTAATGATGTCAAAGTTCTTCTGTTTTCGGTGGCTAGCAATAGTCACTGTTTGGACAAACTGATCTTTTTCATCAAACAAGGCCAGCTCAGCCCTTTTTTTAAACCGTTCTTCTGCAAAATCCGTCACAGACAAGACTCGCATCTCACCCTGCAACCCCTGCGTATTGACGATTTTCCCAACATTAAAGTAGTTCATCTTGTCTCCTGTAGTCTATTTATTTCCATCTTATTCTGACAATTCTCGAATAATAGTCACAATTTTTTCTGATTCTGACCATTGTAAATAATGGTGATTCCCTCCTAAAATGAGTTTAGTATTGGAAGTCCAATATTCTGATTCTCTGTACTCTTTTTCTCTATAAGCCTGACAAAAAATAAACACAGGGATATGAGCTTCTACAAATACATTCTCAAAATCTTCCTCAGTAATCTCTCCAGATATCTGAAATCCTGAATCTTGATTTTCCAACTCTGAACCTTTTTCTTGCATTATTTCCCAGATTTCTTTATTAATTTCAGGGCTAAATGTGGCTTGAGTTAAGTTCTTAAAATACAATTCAGGACCACACTCCTCAATCAGCCTCATCTGCTCTTCCATTTCTGGATAAGGATCTTCTGAAAAATCAGCAAACATGACTTTTTTAGTTGTCGGTTCAAGCGCTACTAATGCCTGACACTTAATTGGTTTGTTGAGCAATTCACAAGCTAAAATTCCACTCAAACTATGTACACAAAGTATATATTCAGAAATCCCTAATTCTTCAAGTACTTCATAAACCGCATCTGCAAGATTATCTAGATTTTTTCCAGTTTGGTCATGAATCGGACTCCTACCTGTATTCGGAAAATCAATTGTCAAATAACCAATTGTAGGAGGAGGTTTTTCAAGTATAAGTGAAAAATTTTCATAACTTGGTAGCAAACCTGCGCCACTTAAACAAACTAGCATTTTCTTTTGTTTTTGATAAGTAACAGAGAGACTACCAATTTCTGTAGATACTTCAAACCTCTTCATAAAGAAATCCACTCATTCTATATAATGAATTATTAAAAATCCTTATCCTTTATTTTATCACGTTCCAAGGATTTTCTCAAGTTGGAGAAAAAGTATGTCAACTCTCGAATTCCTTCAAAAATCCTTCCAAATCACGTTCATGTTGGTACTTAATGGCTGCAGTTTTGTCTTTCTCAAAGATGGTTTTAGTTAGGTCAATATGGTTGATGGCTGCGATTGCGACGGTGTAGTGAATGATATCAGCCAGTTCTTTTGCTAGTTCCTCGTTCGAATCTTGAACTCCTTCTTTTCGACCAGAACGACCATTCAAAATCTCAGCTACTTCTCCGACTTCCTCCACTAACTTCATAAAGAGAGCTTCTTCAGTCCGAGACTGCTTGTAATGTTCCAGTAAGTAGTCTTGTAATTGTCTAAACGTTAAATCCTTCATATCCTGCTCCTTGCAAAAAAAAGCGAGACATTTGTCCCGCCCTTCTTATTTTTCGTCAATAACGATTCTTACTTTTTTGTCTTCAGTTGGGACAGAGTAGACAATCGTTCTTATCGCAGAAATAGTGCGACCCTTACGACCGATTACACGACCCACATCGCTTTGATCAAGATCCAAATGATATTCCAAAAACTCTGGTGTATCTTCAATCTTGATAGTTAAGGCATCTGGTTGTGAAATCAAGGGTTTCACAATCGCAATAATGAGATTTTCAATCGTATCCATCTGTCAACCTACTTTAAACTTATTTTGAGAATTTAGAATCGTGGAATTTCTTCAATACACCTTCTTTTGAAAGGATGTTGCGAACTGTATCTGAAGGTTGAGCTCCATCAGCCAACCATGCAAGAACGCGGTCTTCTTTCAAAGTTACTTGGTTTTCAGCAACAAGTGGGTTGTAAGTTCCAACTGTTTCGATGAAACGTCCGTCACGTGGTGAACGTGAATCTGCTACGTTGATACGGTAGAAAGGTTTTTTCTTAGAACCCATACGAGTCAAACGGATTTTAACTGCCATTTTTAAATTCTCTTTTCTTATTTTTTATTTGAGTGAAATAGCTAAGCTATTTAGCACATGTTCTATTATAGCAGATTTCTGGCAGGTGTCAAGAAAAAAACTTGACAGACTATAAAATTCTTAAACCATTTATAAATTTGTTAGAAGTAGGAAATAAATG
>DXLD01000056.1:0-9494 GCA_019414935.1 Streptococcus sp. | reverse complement strand
TAAATGTCCAATCTTCCAAGGTGGGATGGCATGGGTCGCTGATGGTGATTTGGCGGGGGCTGTTTCCAAGGCTGGGGGGCTAGGGATTATCGGTGGGGGAAATGCCCCGAAAGAAGTTGTCAAGGCAAATATTGATAAAATCAAATCATTGACGGATAAACCCTTTGGTGTCAACATCATGCTCTTGTCTCCCTTTGTGGAAGATATTGTAGACCTCGTTATCGAGGAAGGGGTTAAGGTAGTTACAACAGGCGCAGGAAATCCAAGTAAATACATGGAACGTTTCCATGAAGCAGGGATTACAGTTATTCCTGTTGTACCAAGTGTGGCCCTAGCCAAACGCATGGAAAAAATCGGTGCAGACGCTGTTATTGCAGAAGGAATGGAAGCTGGGGGACACATTGGGAAATTAACAACCATGACCTTGGTGCGCCAGGTTGCTGCAGCTGTTTCTATTCCTGTTATTGCTGCAGGTGGAATTGCAGATGGTGAAGGTGCTGCAGCTGGCTTTATGCTAGGGGCAGAGGCGGTTCAGGTTGGAACTCGTTTTGTCGTTGCAAAAGAATCTAATGCCCATCCAAATTACAAGGCGAAGATCTTAAAAGCTAGAGATATTGATACTACGATTTCAGCTCAACACTTTGGACATGCTGTTCGTGCGATTAAAAATCAGTTGACTCGTGATTTTGAAAAAGCTGAGAAAGATGCCTTTAAACAAGAAAATCCTGATTTGGAAATCTTTGAACAAATGGGAGCTGGTGCTCTAGCCAAAGCAGTTGTTCACGGAGATGTGGATGGTGGGTCTGTAATGGCAGGTCAGATTGCAGGGCTTGTTTCCAAAGAAGAAACCGTTGAAGAAATCCTAAAAGATTTGTATTACGGAGCAGCTAAGAAAATTCAAGAGGAAGCCTCTCGTTGGGCAGGAGTTGTAAGAAATGACTAAAACAGCCTTTTTATTTGCTGGCCAAGGTGCCCAGTATCTAGGTATGGGTCGTGATCTATATGATCACTACCCTATTGTCAAAGAAACGATTGATCAAGCGAGTCAGGTACTCGGTTATGATTTGCGTCATCTTATTGATACGGAAGAAGAAAAACTCAATCAGACCCGCTATACGCAACCAGCTATTTTAGCGACTTCAGTTGCTATCTATCGACTTTTAAAGGAAAAAGGTTACCAACCAGATATGGTGGCAGGTTTGTCTCTTGGGGAATACTCTGCCTTGGTGGCTAGTGGCGCCTTGGTTTTTGAAGATGCGGTTTCCTTGGTAGCTAAGCGTGGAGCCTATATGGAAGAAGCGGCTCCTGCTGGCTCTGGCAAGATGGTGGCTGTTCTCAATACGCCAGTAGAGGCTATTGAAGAAGCCTGTCGAAAAGCTTCTGAACTTGGAGTAGTTACCCCAGCCAACTATAATACACCTGCACAAATCGTGATTGGTGGAGAAGTGGTTGCAGTTGATCGAGCTGTAGAACTCTTGCAGGAAGCAGGCACCAAACGCTTGATTCCTCTCAAGGTTTCAGGACCTTTTCATACCGCTCTCCTTGAGCCTGCTAGCCAGAAACTAGCTGAAACTCTAGCTCAGGTAAGTTTTTCAGATTTCACTTGTCCCCTAGTCGGCAATACAGAAGCTGCAGTTATGAAAAAAGAAGACATTGCTCAACTTTTGACGCGTCAGGTCAAGGAGCCAGTTCGTTTCTATGAAAGTATTGGGGTCATGCAAGAAGCAGGCGTAACCAACTTTATCGAGATTGGTCCGGGGAAAGTCTTGTCAGGCTTTGTGAAAAAAATTGATAAGACAGCTAAATTAGCCAATGTTGAAGATCAGGCTAGCTTGGAAGCCTTGCTAGAAAACAAGTAATCCCTTCTCCCATAAATACAAGAGGAAACAGGAGAAAAGAATGCAACTAAAAAATAAAAATATCTTTATTACAGGTTCGAGTCGTGGAATTGGTCTTGCTATTGCCCACAAGTTTGCTCAAGCAGGAGCCAATATTGTTTTAAACAGTCGTGGTGCAATTTCAGAAGAATTGCTCGCTGAGTTTTCAAACTATGGTGTCAAGGTGGTTCTTATATCAGGAGATGTATCAGATTTTGCAGACGCTAAGCGTATGGTTGAGAAAGCTATTGCAGAGCTGGGTTCAGTAGATGTTTTGGTTAACAATGCAGGAATTACTCAAGATACCCTGATGCTCAAGATGACAGAAGCGGATTTTGAAAAAGTGCTTAAAGTTAACTTAACTGGTGCCTTTAACATGACACAATCAGTCTTGAAACCGATGATGAAAGCCAGAGAAGGTGCTATCATTAATATGTCTAGCGTAGTTGGTTTGATGGGAAATATCGGTCAAGCTAACTATGCAGCTTCTAAGGCTGGTTTGATTGGTTTTACCAAGTCTGTGGCGCGTGAAGTGGCCAATCGCAATATCAGGGTTAATGCTATTGCACCTGGAATGATTGAGTCCGATATGACAGCTGTTCTATCAGACAAGGTAAAAGATGCTATGCTGGCACAAATTCCTATGAAAGAATTTGGGCAGGCAGAGCAGGTTGCAGATTTGACAGTATTTTTAGCAGGCCAAGATTATCTAACTGGTCAAGTGGTTGCCATTGATGGTGGCTTAAGTATGTAGCAGAAGCTAGAGGTAAAAAAGATGAAACTAAATCGCGTAGTAGTAACAGGTTATGGAGTAACATCTCCAATCGGAAATACACCAGAAGAATTTTGGAATAGTTTGACAACTGGAAAAATCGGAATTGGTCAAATTACGAAATTTGATCATAGTGACTTTGATGTGCATAATGCAGCAGAAATCCAAGATTTTCCTTTTGATAAATACTTTGTTAAGAAAGATACCAATCGTTTCGATAACTATTCTTTGTATGCCTTGTACGCAGCCCAAGAGGCTGTCAATCACGCTAATCTCGATGTAGAGACTCTTGATAAAGATCGTTTTGGTGTTATTGTGGCCTCTGGTATTGGTGGAATCAAGGAAATTGAAGATCAAGTGCTTCGCCTAAATGACAAAGGGCCAAAACGTGTGAAACCATTGACCCTTCCGAAAGCCTTGCCAAATATGGCTTCAGGAAATGTTGCTATGCGTTTTGGAGCAAACGGTGTTTGTAAATCTATCAATACTGCCTGCGCTTCATCAAATGACGCGATTGGGGATGCCTTCCGCTCAATTAAATTTGGTTTCCAAGACGTTATGTTGGTAGGTGGTTCAGAAGCCTCTATCACACCTTTTGCTATTGCTGGTTTCCAAGCCCTAACTGCTCTCTCAACTACAGAGGACCCAACTCGTGCTTCCATTCCATTTGATAAGGACCGTAATGGTTTTGTCATGGGTGAAGGTTCTGGGATGTTGGTTCTTGAAAGCCTTGAACACGCTGAAAAACGTGGGGCTACTATCCTGGCTGAAGTAGTTGGTTACGGAAATACTTGTGATGCTTACCACATGACTTCACCACATCCAGAAGGTCAGGGAGCTATCAAGGCCATTAAACTAGCCTTGGAAGAAGCTGAGATTTCTCCAGAGCAAGTAGCCTATGTCAATGCTCACGGAACGTCAACTCCTGCTAATGAAAAAGGAGAAAGTGGTGCGATTGTGGCTGTTCTTGGTAAGGAAGTGCCTGTATCATCAACCAAGTCTTTCACAGGACATTTGCTGGGGGCTGCAGGCGCGGTAGAAGCTATCGTAACAATCGAGGCTATGCGTCATAACTTTGTACCAATGACAGCTGGAACAAGTGAAGTATCAGATTATATCGAAGCCAATGTCGTTTATGGACAAGGCTTGGAGCAAGAAATTCCATACGCTATTTCAAATACTTTTGGTTTTGGTGGCCATAATGCAGTTCTTGCTTTCAAACGTTGGGAGAATAAATAAGTATGAATTTAAACGATATTAAAGACTTGATGGCCCAATTTGACCAGTCAAGTTTGAGAGAATTTTCTTATAAAAATGGGACGGATGAGTTGCAGTTTAGCAAGAATGAAGCGAGACTGGTGTCTGAAGTTGCAGCTCAAGTCGCTCCGGCGCCCATTCTAGCAACACCAAGTCCAGTAGCTCCTACATCTGCTCCAGTAGAAACTGTAGTGGAAGAAACTTCGGCTCCAGCTGAAGCAAGTGTGGCTGCTGAGGGAGATGTTGTAGAGAGCCCACTTGTTGGGGTGGCTTACTTGGCTGCTGGTCCTGATAAACCTGCCTTCGTTACAGTTGGTGATAGTGTCAAAAAAGGTCAAACATTGGTCATCATCGAAGCCATGAAAGTTATGAATGAAATTCCTGCACCTAAGGATGGTGTGGTAACAGAAATTCTCGTTTCCAATGAAGAAATGGTTGAGTTTGGTAAAGGATTGGTACGTATCAAATGATCGATATTCAAGGAATTAAAGAAGCTCTGCCCCACCGTTATCCCATGCTCCTAGTGGACCGTGTCTTGGAAGTGAGCGAGGATACCATTGTTGCCATCAAAAATGTGACCATCAACGAGCCTTTCTTTAACGGCCATTTTCCTCAATATCCAGTTATGCCAGGTGTTCTGATCATGGAAGCCTTGGCGCAAACAGCGGGCGTCTTGGAGTTGTCTAAACCTGAAAATAAAGGGAAACTGGTCTTTTACGCTGGTATGGACAAGGTTAAGTTTAAGAAGCAAGTTGTACCAGGCGACCAATTGGTTATGACAGCGACTTTTGTAAAACGTCGTGGCACCATTGCTGTGGTTGAAGCAAAGGCTGAAGTGGATGGCAAGCTTGCAGCTAGTGGTACTCTAACCTTTGCAATAGGGAACTAAGGAGGTTCTCCATGTTTCGAAAAATTTTAATTGCCAATCGTGGTGAAATTGCGGTTCGTATTATCCGTGCGGCGCGTGAATTGGGGATTGCGACGGTAGCGGTTTATTCAACTGCTGATAAGGAAGCCCTTCATACGCTTTTGGCAGATGAAGCGGTTTGTATCGGCCCTGGCAAGGCAACTGAGTCTTATCTCAATATTAACGCGGTTCTATCAGCTGCAGTCTTGACTGAAGCAGAAGCTATTCACCCTGGTTTTGGATTTCTCAGTGAAAATTCCAAATTTGCAACCATGTGTGAAGAAGTGGGTATCAAGTTTATCGGTCCATCTGGTCATGTCATGGATATGATGGGAGACAAGATCAATGCGCGTGCTCAGATGATCAAGGCAGGTGTGCCAGTCATTCCAGGTTCGGATGGAGAAGTGCATAACTCTGAGGAAGCCTTGATTGTTGCTGAAAAAATTGGCTATCCTGTTATGCTCAAGGCTTCAGCAGGTGGAGGTGGTAAAGGGATTCGTAAGGTTGAAAAACCAGAAGACCTTGTTTCGGCCTTTGAAACAGCCTCAAGTGAAGCTAAGGTCAATTATGGCAATGGTGCCATGTATATAGAACGAGTTATCTATCCAGCTCGCCATATTGAGGTTCAAATTCTTGGAGATGAACACGGAAATGTAATCCACTTGGGGGAACGGGATTGTTCTCTTCAACGGAATAACCAAAAGGTTTTGGAAGAAAGTCCTTCGATTGCAATCGGAAAAACGCTACGCAATGAAATTGGTGCTGCTGCTGTTCGAGCGGCAGAGTCTGTTGGTTATGAGAACGCAGGGACTATTGAGTTTCTTCTTGATGAAGCCAGTGGCAATTTCTATTTCATGGAAATGAATACTCGTGTTCAGGTGGAACATCCGGTAACAGAGTTTGTTTCAGGTGTGGATATCGTTAAGGAACAGATTCGCATTGCGGCAGGTCAGCCTCTGTCTGTTAAGCAAGAAGATATTGTCCTACGCGGCCATGCTATCGAGTGTCGGATCAATGCAGAAAATCCAGCCTTCAACTTTGCTCCAAGTCCAGGTAAGATTACCAATCTCTATCTGCCAAGTGGAGGAGTTGGCTTGCGCGTGGATTCAGCAGTTTATCCAGGCTATACCATTCCACCTTATTATGACAGTATGATTGCCAAAATCATCGTTCATGGAGAAAATCGTTTTGATGCCTTGATGAAAATGCAACGTGCCCTCTATGAATTAGAGATTGAAGGGGTGCAGACCAACGCAGATTTCCAGCTTGATCTCATTTCAGATCGCAATGTCATTGCTGGAGATTATGATACTTCCTTCTTGATGGAAACCTTCTTACCTAAATATCAAGAAAAAGAATAAAATGACTTTAAGAGTTTAAACCGAAAAGGGGAATCAATGGCTCTATTTAGTAAAAAAGATAAGTATATTCGAATCAATCCCAATCGTTCGGTTAGGGAAAAACCTCAAGCCAAGCCAGAGGTTCCAGATGAATTATTCTCCCAGTGTCCGGGTTGTAAGCATACCATCTATCAGAAGGATCTGGGAAGTGAGCGTATCTGTCCGCACTGTAGCTATACCTTTCGTATTTCTGCCCAAGAACGCTTGGCTTTGACGATTGATATGGGGACTTTCAAAGAATTGTTTACAGGGATTGAAAGTAAGGATCCCTTGCATTTCCCTGGTTATCAAAAGAAACTAGCAACCATGCGTGAAAAAACTGGTCTGGACGAAGCCGTTGTGACAGGAACAGCTCTTATAAAAGGTCAGACTGTGGCTCTTGGGATTATGGATTCTAACTTTATCATGGCTTCTATGGGTACGGTTGTAGGGGAAAAAATCACTCGTTTGTTTGAGTATGCGACTGTTGAACAATTGCCAGTTGTTCTCTTTACAGCCTCTGGTGGAGCCCGCATGCAGGAAGGAATCATGAGTCTCATGCAGATGGCCAAGATTTCTGCAGCAGTTAAACGCCATTCAAATGCAGGTCTCTTTTACCTGACTATTTTGACAGATCCAACGACAGGTGGAGTGACAGCTTCTTTCGCTATGGAGGGCGATATCATTCTGGCTGAACCACAGAGTTTGGTTGGTTTTGCTGGGCGTCGTGTGATTGAAAATACGGTTCGTGAAAGCTTGCCTGAGGATTTCCAAAAGGCAGAATTCCTATTGGAGCATGGCTTTGTGGATGCTATCGTTAAAAGAAGAGACTTGCCAGATACCATTGCTAGCCTAGTCAGATTGCACGGAGGGAGTCCTAGATGAATATTGCAAAAATAGTCAGAGAAGCGCGTGAGCAGAGTCGCTTGACAACCTTGGACTTTGCGACAGGCATTTTTGATGAATTTATCCAATTACATGGTGACCGTTCTTTTCGTGATGATGGTGCAGTTGTTGGTGGTATTGGTTGGCTTGGAGACCAAGCCGTAACAGTGGTTGGTATCCAAAAAGGCAAGAGCTTGCAAGATAACCTCAAACGAAATTTTGGACAACCGCATCCAGAAGGCTACCGCAAGGCCCTACGTTTGATGAAACAGGCTGAAAAATTTGGCCGTCCAGTTGTGACCTTTATCAATACAGCAGGTGCCTATCCTGGTGTCGGCGCGGAAGAACGTGGACAAGGGGAAGCTATTGCTCGTAATCTCATGGAGATGAGTGACCTGAAAGTTCCGATTATCGCTATCATTATAGGTGAAGGTGGTTCAGGTGGGGCTTTGGCTCTAGCAGTCGCAGACCGTGTCTGGATGCTGGAAAATTCTATCTATGCTATTCTCAGTCCGGAAGGTTTTGCTTCCATTCTATGGAAGGACGGAACTCGTGCCATGGAAGCAGCAGAACTGATGAAAATCACCTCACATGAATTGTTAGAAATGGATGTGGTGGATAAAGTGATTTCTGAAGCAGGACTTTCTAGTAAAGAACTGATTAAGAGTGTCAAAAAAGAACTCCAAGCCGAGCTAGCTAGACTTTCACAAAAACCGCTAGCAGAGTTGTTGGAAGAGCGTTACCAACGATTTAGAAAATACTAATACCTCAGAATACATAAAAACTAGAACTGGCAGTCAGTTCTAGTTTTTATGTGTTTCTTACTCTGTATCAAGGACGAAGTAAAAGGTGCTTGGAAGACCAAACACCTTTTCGATTATTCATTTTCTTCAGTTACAAATTGACTAAGCAGTCCATTGATAAAACGGGCTGATTTTTGATCTGAAAAATTCTTAGCAAGTTCAATAGCTTCATTGACTGCTACCAGCTGAGGTGTATCAAATGATGTGATTTCAAAGATACCTAAGCGTAGTAAGTTTTTTTCGACCAAGGTCAATCGTTCAACTGTCCAGCCTGACTTGAGGTGCTGGTTGATTTGTTTATCCAACTCGTCTTTTTGAGCTTGAACGCCAGAAACCAAGTTCAGAAGAAAGGCAGGGATTTGCACATCTGCATCTTCACGGTCATGCGTGTAGGCAAAGTGGCAAGCTGTTTCCACATCTGTGCCGAATTCAAGGCTCATAAGAGCTTGAAAAGCGCATTTACGAAGTTCACGTCTAGATTCTAATAATGGACTAGTCATTGAGGAAGTCCTCGTTAAATAGATCTTTCAACTCAGGTTTTGGTGTTTTATCTGGAACGATTCCTGCAACATGGATGTTAACAGCAGCAAGTTCCACATCAGCCATATCTCGGACAGCATCTTTGACTGCTTTTTGAATAGCAAGAGCAACTTTTGGTACTTTCACACCGTACTCAAGGTAGAGATAGATGTCAGCAGTTAGTTCTTCGTTGCTTTCTTTTAAGTAGACGCCGCGACCAAGAGAGAGTTTTGATAGGGTATCAGATACGGATTTATTTGAAAATGAGTGGACACCATCAACTTTAGCAGTTGCGATGGCAATGATTTTTTCAAGTACACGTGGAGCGATAACGATTTCGCCAAATTGTTCTTCAATTCCCATAGAATGACCTCTTTCTAGAGATTAGGCACGAGAAACGTAAGTTCCTTCTGCAGTGTTGATGATCAATTTTTGTCCAGCTTCGATGAAGTCAGGAACGTTGACAACAAGTCCAGTTTCCATAGTCGCTGGTTTACCAGAACCTGTAACAGTAGCACCTTTGATAGATGGTTGTGTTTCAGCAACTGTCAATTCAACAGTAGTTGGTACAGTTACACCGATTACTTCAGTTCCGTAGAATTGGATTTTTACATCAGAGTTTTCAAGGATGTAAAGCAATTCATTTTCAACGTTTACGACTGGGATTTCGTATTGGTCGTAAGTTTCAGTGTTCATGAAGTAGGCAGTTTCATCCATTTTGTACAAGTATTGAGCTGGAACAGTTTCGATAATAGCTTGTTCGAATTTTTCTTCTGGACGGTAGCTTGTGTCAAAAGTAGAACCAGTACGGACATCACGTAATTTCATACGCATGATTGTGTTCCCTTTACCTGGTTTATGGTGGCTAGCTTCCAAAACGCGGATCAATTTTCCGTCTGCAGTTTCAAATGTCATACCAGCTTTCAATTTGCTTGCTTCAATCATGTTTTTACCTCTTTAATAAATATTATTACTCTTCATTTTACCATAAAATGTTCTAGAAATAAAGCCAAAATAGTTATTGGGAGATGGTAGGGGAGAAAAGCTAATTTCTCAAAGTAACTTCCACTTGCCCAACCAAAGTGGAAATTAGTC
>DXLD01000055.1:4417-9514 GCA_019414935.1 Streptococcus sp. | reverse complement strand
TAGACTAATTTCCACTTTGGTTGGGCAAGTGGAAGTTACTTTGAGAAATTAGCCTCTCGTTTTTTTATGTGGAAAACTCAGGGAAATCATCGCTTTTTTCATAAAAAAATGCTATAATGAAAGCTATGAAATATCACGATTATATCTGGGATTTAGGTGGAACTTTACTAGATAATTACGAAACTTCAACAGCTGCCTTTGTTGAAACATTGGCATTGTATGGCATCACACAAGACCATGACAGTGTCTATCAGGCTTTAAAGGTTTCTACTGATTTTGCGATTGAGACATTCGCTCCCAACTTAGAGAATTTTTTAGAAAAATACAAGGAAAATGAAGCCAGAGAGCTAGAACACCCGATTTTGTTTGAGGGAGTTTCTGACTTATTGGAAGACATTTCCAATCAAGGTGGGCGTCATTTTTTGGTCTCTCATCGAAATGATCAGGTCTTGGAAATTTTAGAAAAAACTTCTATAGCAACCTATTTTACAGAAGTAGTGACTTCTAGCTCAGGTTTTAAGAGAAAGCCAAATCCTGAGTCCATGATTTATTTAAGAGAAAAGTATCAGATCAGCTCTGGTCTTGTCATTGGTGATCGACCGATTGATATTGAAGCCGGGCAAGCTGCTGGACTGGATACCCACTTGTTTACCAGTATCGTGAATTTAAGACAAGTATTAGACATGCAAGAAAAAGGAATAAGATGACAGAAGAAATCAAAAATCTGCAGGCACAAGATTATGATGCCAGTCAAATTCAAGTTTTAGAGGGCTTAGAGGCTGTTCGTATGCGTCCAGGGATGTATATCGGGTCAACTTCAAAAGAAGGTCTTCACCATCTAGTCTGGGAAATTGTTGATAACTCAATTGACGAGGCCTTGGCAGGATTTGCTAGCCATATTCAAGTCTTTATTGAGCCAGATAATTCGATTACAGTTGTTGATGATGGACGTGGTATCCCAGTCGATATTCAGGAAAAAACAGGTCGACCTGCCGTTGAGACTGTCTTTACTGTTCTTCATGCTGGAGGAAAGTTTGGCGGTGGCGGATATAAGGTCTCAGGTGGTCTTCACGGAGTGGGGTCCTCAGTTGTTAACGCCCTTTCAACTCAATTAGACGTTCATGTCCACAAAAATGGTAAAATTCATTACCAAGAATACCGTCGTGGTCATGTTGTCGCAGACCTTGAGGTGGTTGGAGATACGGATAAAACGGGAACAACAGTTCATTTTACACCGGATCCAGAAATTTTCACTGAAACAACAACATTTGACTTCGATAAATTAAATAAACGGATTCAAGAGTTGGCCTTTCTAAATCGTGGTCTTCAAATCTCCATCACAGATAAGCGTGAGGGGTTAGAACAAACTAAGCATTACCACTATGAAGGTGGGATTGCTAGTTACGTTGAATATATCAACGAGAACAAGGATGTCATCTTTGATACACCAATCTACACAGATGGTGAGATGGATGATATCACAGTTGAAGTAGCCATGCAGTACACAACGGGTTACCATGAAAATGTCATGAGTTTCGCCAATAATATTCATACCCATGAAGGTGGAACGCATGAACAAGGTTTCCGTACCGCCTTGACACGTGTTATCAATGATTATGCTCGTAAGAATAAGTTACTAAAAGACAATGAAGACAACCTGACAGGGGAAGATGTTCGCGAAGGATTAACTGCAGTTATCTCAGTTAAACACCCAAATCCACAGTTTGAAGGACAAACTAAGACAAAACTGGGAAACAGCGAAGTAGTCAAGATTACCAATCGCCTCTTCAGTGATGCCTTCTCCGATTTCCTCATGGAAAATCCTCAAATTGCCAAACGTATCGTGGAAAAAGGGATTTTAGCTGCTAAGGCTCGTGTGGCTGCCAAGCGTGCGCGTGAAGTCACTCGTAAAAAATCTGGTTTGGAAATTTCCAACCTTCCAGGGAAACTAGCAGACTGTTCTTCTAACAATCCTGCTGAAACAGAACTCTTCATCGTCGAAGGAGACTCAGCGGGTGGATCAGCCAAATCGGGTCGTAACCGTGAATTTCAGGCAATTCTTCCAATCCGCGGTAAGATTTTGAACGTTGAAAAGGCAAGTATGGATAAGATTCTAGCTAATGAAGAAATTCGTAGTCTTTTAACAGCGATGGGAACAGGATTTGGAGCAGAATTTGATGTTTCGAAAGCCCGTTACCAAAAACTCGTTTTGATGACCGATGCCGATGTCGATGGAGCCCACATTCGTACCCTTCTTTTGACCTTGATTTATCGTTATATGAAACCAATCCTAGAAGCTGGTTATGTTTATATTGCCCAACCACCAATCTATGGTGTCAAGGTTGGAAGCGAGATTAAAGAATACATCCAGCCAGGTGCAGATCAAGAAATCAAACTCCAAGAGGCCTTGGCCCGCCACAGTGAAGGACGTGCCAAACCAACCATTCAGCGTTATAAAGGTCTGGGTGAAATGGATGACCACCAATTGTGGGAAACAACCATGGATCCAGAGCATCGCTTGATGGCCAGAGTTTCTGTGGATGATGCTGCAGAAGCAGATAAAATCTTTGATATGTTGATGGGGGATAGAGTAGAGCCTCGTCGTGAGTTTATCGAAGAAAATGCTGTCTATAGTACACTTGATGTCTAAAAAATCGGGAGAAGTAGTTCCCTTGGTCTAAAAAATATGATATAATCATTACGATTGTTTCAAGTAAAAAAGGAGTTTAATATGTCTGCTAGTCTAGTAATTTATTTGATAATTGCAGTTGCAGTTTTATTGGTCATTGCTTATGCTATCGCAATCTATGTAAGGAAGCGCAATGAAAGTAAACTAGCAATTTTAGAAGATAAAAAAGAAGAACTGTACAATCTTCCAGTTAATGATGAAGTTGAAGCTGTAAAAAATATGCACTTGATTGGACAAAGTCAGGTGACTTTCCGTGAATGGAACCAAAAATGGGTTGACCTATCTCTTAACTCTTTTGCAGATATCGAAAATAATCTTTTCGAGGCAGAAGGTTATAACAACTCATTCCGTTTTTTCAAAGCTAGTCATCAAATTGACCAAATCGAGAGCCAAATTACCTTGATTGAAGAAGATATTGCGGCAATTCGCAATGCCTTGGCAGATTTGGAGAAACAAGAGTCTAAAAATAGTGGACGTGTTCTTCATACCTTGGACTTGTTTGAAGAGTTGCAACACCGAGTTGCTGATCATTCTGAAGAATATGGCCAAGGTTTATCTGAAATTGAAAAACAATTGGAAAATATCCAATCAGAGTTTTCTCAGTTTGTAACTTTAAATTCGTCAGGTGACCCAGTAGAAGCTGCTGTGATTTTGGATAATGCTGAAAATCATATCTTGGCTTTGACACATATTGTTGATCGTATACCAGCAATTGTAGCAACATTATCTAAAGACCTACCTGATCAACTGGAAGATTTAGAAGATGGCTACCGTAAGCTTTTAGATGCTAATTATCATTTTTCTGAGACAGATATTGAAGCGCGTTTCCAACTGCTTTATGAAGCTCTCAAGAAAAATCATGAGAATATTGCGAAACTAGAATTGGATAATGCAGAGTACGAAAATACTCAAATCCAAGAAGAGATTAATGCACTTTATGATATCTTTACACGAGAAATCGCTGCTCAAAAAGTAGTAGAAGGCTTAGTTACAACCCTTCCTACATATTTGAAACACATGAAAGATAGTAATGCTGTTTTAGTGGAAGATATTCAACGATTGAGTAACAATTACCTACTATCTGAAACGGATGTTAGTCATGTTCATAGATTACAAGCTGAGTTAGAATCTTTAGAAGAATCTGTATTGGAATTAACTTCTGAACAAGAGGAATATTCTGAGCCTTATTCATTGCTTGAAGATCGTTTGGAAAACTTACAAGCGACTTTGAAGGAAATTGAAGATGAACAAGTTGCGGTTAGTCAACGTCTTGCTCAGATTGAAAAAGATGATATTAATGCTCGCCAGAAGGCAAATGTTTATGTTAATCGTCTTCACACAATTAAGAGATATATGGAAAAACGCAATCTTCCAGGTATTCCTCAGAGTTTCTTACAGTTGTTCTTCACAGCAAGTAATCATACAGAGGAGTTGATGGCTGAACTTGAAGAAGCCCAGGTCAATATCGAAGCTGTGAACCGTATGCTTGAAATTACGACAAATGATATGGAAGAACTTGAAGAAGAAACCTATAATATTGTTCAATATGCAACGTTGACAGAACAATTACTACAGTATTCAAACCGTTATCGCTCATTTGATGAACGAATTCAAGAAGCCTTTAATGAATCATTAGAAATTTTTGAAAAAGAATTTGATTACCATGCTTCATTTGATAAGATTTCGCAAGCTTTGGAAGTTGCAGAACCTGGTGTAACCAACCGTTTTGTCACTTCATATGAAAAAACACGTGAAACAATTCGTTTCTAATATAATAAAAAGATTTGGTTCTGTGAGAAGCAGAACCAAATCTTTTTTATTTATTCATTGTTTTTAAAAAAGCCCAGTTACCAATTGATCTTGAACCGTATTCCAGATCCATAAAGTTTAGTACTATATAATTGTTTTTTTCGTAGAATGAGGTATTTCTAGCTGTACTAGTTATGAGGCCCAAGCGCTTACAGCCTTTTGATTTGACATAGGGTTCAATTCCTTGTTTCAAAAATGTACTGCCTATTCCTAGCCCTTTATTTGATACATTGACAGCTAAGGCCATCAAATACCAATCAAACTCTCCAGATTCTTCTAAATGCTTTTTGGAACGTTTTACAAAGTCAAAGTATTTAAGGAGATTTTGTGGTCGAATGTAGCGAAAAATGTTTGTTCCACCATTTCGTAGATAGGATAGTATACAGAAATCCTTTTGTTGCAAAAGGGCAACTGCTAGTAATTCTCCATCTTGTTCCGCAACTAAACAGTTTCCCTTCTTAATATAGACTCTAGTAAGCAGAATTTGCAACGTTTCTACAAAAGCAGGATAGGAGTCAGGTTTCTTCAAATCATCAGTTATAATCGTTAAAAAGGGATAGTCAAGAAAGGAATTGGCTAATAATTTTCCAATTTTTTCG
>DXLD01000055.1:0-4317 GCA_019414935.1 Streptococcus sp. | reverse complement strand
CGAATAGCGCGGTGTTTGTTTGAGATGAGGATTTCATAGTGAAGCGGAGCTTGGGTAAAAATAACATCTGTATTCCCTGCAGAATAGACCTCAACAAGGGTTGCATCGGTACTTTCTAGCTGGCTTTTAACAAGTTGCGAGTGTGAGTTTGTCGTATTGATAAGCTTCATAACATTTCCTCCGATTTTCTAATTCTATTATAGCACTTTTTGAATAAAGTAGCTTGATTTAGTCAATCTTATGCTGTTTTTTCCAAGATTCGATTGCCCATTTATGGCTACCACGTTTGAGGGTTTCAATAGCCTCGTCAATAGGGAACCAGGCAATATGATTAAAGTCTTCTAGTGGCTCTTGCACTTCTTTGAAAGAAGTCGCTTCATAGAGGTAGGCAGGATTGTAGTAGTAGGTGTCACGATGACGAGAGTAGAAATATTCGTCAGCTTGTCCATAATAGGCACCAATTTCAGCTGTGAAGCCAAGCTCTTCAATCAATTCACGCTTTAGGGCTTCCTGATGATTTTCACCTGCTTCAATTTCGCCACCTGGTAAGAACCAAGCACCATTAGGAGCTTGAACTAAAACTACTTGTTTTTGTTCAGCGTCAGGGATAACTGCATACACTCCATAGCGTGCAACATAGTCTGTATTCGCTTTTTTTTCTCCGAAAGTTGGGTTTGCCATTGCATTTTCCTCATTATCTAGTATCTTTATTATTATCATAATAGACAAAGAGCAAGCTGTCAAGAACTTATAGTTATTTTAGTAAAAAGGAGCAGAAAATTTTCATTTTCTACTCCTTTTCTAAAGGATTTATACTTCTTTTTCAGAAGTTTTAACTTCAGCTTTTTTGGCAGACTTGATTTGAAGCTTGCCCTTGCTGGTCAAAACTGCCTTGAGGTTTTTTTCACTTGGGTTTTCAAGGTAGTAGTCAGTGATTGCGTCCTCAATATAGTCTTGAATAGTACGACGAAGTGGGCGTGCTCCCATTTTTGGATCATAACCGAGGTCAACTAATTTTTCCTTGACCTTGTCCGTTACATCTAAATGAATGTTGTTGCTAGAAAGACGTTTGTTAACATCTGCCAGCATGAGCTCGACAATCTGAAGGAGATTATCCTTGCTGAGAGCCTTAAATTCGATAATACCATCAAAACGGTTCATAAATTCTGGGCTAAAGAAGTTACCGAGTTCACCGAGAACAGAATTGGTACGTCCTTCTCTAGCAGCTCCAAAACCAACACTGGCTTCAGCTTTACCTGTACCTGCATTTGAAGTCATGATGATGATGGCATCCTTGAAGCTAACGGTACGTCCTTGCCCATCTGTCAAACGACCATCGTCCAAGACCTGGAGGAACATGTGCATAACATCTGGATGGGCTTTCTCTACTTCATCCAAGAGAATAAGAGAATACGGATTGCGGCGAACTTTTTCAGTTAATTGCCCAGCCTCATCGTAGCCAACATAACCTGGAGGGGCACCAACTAATTTAGCTACACTGTGTTTTTCCATGTATTCACTCATATCGAAGCGAATCATACTGTCAGCAGAACCAAAGAGTTCGATAGCTAGTTGTTTGGAAAGTTCTGTCTTACCGACACCAGTTGGCCCGACAAAGAGGAAGCTTCCAATTGGACGGTTAGGCGTACCGAGACCGACACGATTACGACGAATAGCCTTGGCAATCTTATCGACTGCATCATCCTGTCCAATAACATGAGACTTGAGATCTTCAGCTAGATGGATGAGTTGAGATTGTTCTTTCTCTTTCAAATCACCAACAGGGATGTTGGTTTTCTGCTCGATAATATGCTCAATAGTTTTTTCACTAATGATAGGAGTATCCTGGTCTGTGACCTTTTTCTTTTGCATTTCTTTATACTTGGCAATCTGGTCGCGGAAGTAGGCAGCCTTTTCAAAATCTTCCTCTCGTGTAGCTTGAGATTTAAGATTTTCAGCCTCAATCAAGCGCTGATCGATTACTTTAGGATCCACAAAATTCAAGGTCAAGTTCATCTTAGAACCAGCTTCATCCAGGAGGTCAATGGCCTTGTCAGGCAAGAAGCGATCTTGGATGTAGCGATTGGAAAGAGTTGCAGCTGCTTCAATTGCAGCATCGGTATACTGAACGTGGTGGTAGTCTTCGTATTTCTTTTGAATTCCTTTGAGGATAGTGATTGTTTCTTCCACTGTTGGTTCATCGACCTTAACAGGTTGCATACGACGCTCTAGGGCTGCATCCTTTTCAATGATACGGTATTCATTGAGGGTAGTAGCACCGACCAATTGCAGCTCTCCACGAGCAAGGGCGGGCTTGAGGATATTTCCTGCATCCATATTGCCATCGCCCGCAGAACCCGCACCGACAATTTCATGGATTTCATCGATAAAGAGGATAATATCCTCACGTTTGCGAATTTCTTCCATGAGTTTTTGCATGCGTTCTTCAAATTGTCCACGAATACCCGTTCCTTGAACCAGGCTAACCACATCCAGACGGATAACTTGCTTACCTTGGAGTTTATGTGGAACATCACCATCAACGATCTTCTGAGCTAGACCTTCGACAACGGCCGTTTTTCCGACACCTGGTTCACCGATAAGAACAGGATTATTCTTGGTTCTACGATTGAGAATTTCGATGACACGGATAATCTCATCGTCGCGTCCAATAACAGGGTCAATATCTCCACGACGGGCAATCTCAGTTACGTTGATACCAAATTCTTCCAGCAGGCCTTTTTCTTGGCTTGGTGGCGGAGTTTGAGCAGGTCCACGATTTTGGGAACCATAACCGCCATTTCCACCGTAACCTCCACCTGATTGGGTTGGGGGAGTCGGAGGAGTATTGTTAGAAGGCCTGAAATTGTTTAGGTCATTGAAGAAATCACCAAAGGGATCAAAGTCACGATTGTTCAGATCCGTCATACCTTTAAAGAGGGTATTGTTAGGATCTGTCTTGATAATCTTATAGCAGTTTTGACAGAGGTCAATTTGTTTTTGCTTTCCATTGAGATTGGTATAAAGATGAATTGTTGAGTCGTTGATTTTACAGTTTTGACAAAGCATACATCTACCTCATTTCTTTCTTTCGCCTGACCTGTTTAAAGGTCAAAAATAGTCAAATTTCTATACTCTCATTATAACAGGATTGGGGTGTAAAGCAAGTAAAAAGATTGCAGCTTTGAGAAGCTGTTACAATGAAAATCTTTGGGAATTTGAACTATAAAAAAATCCTATTTGTGAGACAAAAAGGATTTTGGTTAGACATGCAGGGTGTAATCCTAGCTTGTTTTGTATTAGTAAAGGAGTTCGTAAATCTCCATTGCAATCAAGTCAATGCTATCAAACGTATAAGTTTCGCGAGCTTCGACATCACGAAGGGTAAAGATTGAGCCGTTTTCTTCGTCGTGGCTGTATGCAACTTCTGCAACAACAACTCCTTCGCGTTCAAAATTACGTTTTAAATTTCCGCCGTCTTTTGCCATTGCTTCAAGGCGGTTGATGATTCTAACCAAATGTGATTCCATTTTGATTCTCCTTCATTTCTTATCGTTACTATTTTACCATAAAGGAGGCCAACTTGACTAGAAAAAACTAAGATTTCTCGCTAATTCTACCAGCTTAAAGACTTTTTTGAATAAATCGGATAAAAAGTTTGAATTTTAATTCAATGCATGTTATAATCATACAGTATTCTATTTTAGAAAGCAGTGTGACTATGAATTTTTCTTTTTTACCTAAGTATTTACCTTATTTTAACTATGGGGCTGTCGTGACGGTTCTCATTTCTATCTGTGTTGTCTTTTTGGGAACTATTTTGGGTGTTGTCTTGGCTTTTGGGCAACGTTCAAAGTTTAAACCTCTTGTCTGGCTCGCCAACTTGTACGTCTGGATTTTCCGCGGGACACCAATGATGGTTCAGATTATGATTGCCTTTGCTCTTATGCATATCAATGCTCCGACTATTCAGGTTGGGATTTTGGGTGTTGATCTTTCTCGTCTGATTCCAGGGATTTTGATTATTTCTATGAACAGTGGTGCTTATGTTTCTGAGACTGTTCGGGCTGGGATTAATGCGGTTCCTAAGGGGCAGCTAGAGGCGGCCTATTCTTTAGGGATTCGTCCTAAAAATGCGATGCGATATGTAATTTTGCCACAAGCTATCAAAAATATCTTACCAGCTTTGGGGAACGAATTTATCACTATTATCAAGGATAGTTCCCTCTTATCAGCTATTGGTGTCATGGAGTTGTGGAATGGGGCTACAACAGTTTCTACAACAACCTATCTACCTTTAACACCACTTTTATTTGC
>DXLD01000054.1:0-9526 GCA_019414935.1 Streptococcus sp. | reverse complement strand
GTAGCGTCCCAAACCAACCAAGTGGGCTTCGTCCATCCCGATATTGACCTTGCGAGTTTGTAGTTTAGACAGAGTAGCAAACATGCCATCAATCAGGTCATAAACCTTTTCTTCGCCGATAAGAAGAATATCCTCCACATCACGGAGCTCCTGGACTTCTTTGACACCCCATTTGACAAAGGCTGACAAGTGAGCCAAGGTCTGGATACATGGCACAAAGGTCATGTCAAACTGCTGGGCATAGGCTTCGATCTCCTGCAACTCCTCAGCCGAGTAGGCTCCACGGAAATAGCCAAAATAAGGCTGCCCCTCAATCTGGTAGGTGTCTTCCATGTAAAGCTCAAAGGTTGAGTAGCCCATGAGAGCCAAGACCTCAATCATCTGCTTGGCAGAAGCCACATTCAGCACCGCATTTCGAGAACAGTCTGCCATATAAGCCAAATCTTCATAAGCTGCTTGTTCCTCAATCTCTACCTTGTCACCTTCTGCTAGGGATGTTGCCAACAGGGACAAGGCACGATAAAGTTGGTGGGGTTTGCGGTAAGTTAGTTGATAGTGGCCACCCTCACCCTTGATAGAGATAGAGGCTTGGTCAGACTGAGCGACAGCTACCTCTACATCTGGTAGAAAAATGTGTTTTTTTAATACTTCAATAGCTTGCGCTTGTTTGTCACTAATTCCTGTAAATCTTACCATTGGTTTTCCTCCTGTAGCCAGTTGACAAGGGCACCGTAGAGATTGGCATCTGCGTGATAGGTGCAGGCCTGGATAACAGGTGCGACTGTGTATTCTTCGTAGGTATCGACAAAATAATCAACAGCCTTCTTGACACCTTGAATAAAATCTGGATTTTGACTGATAGAGCCTCCCAGGCTGATGACATCTGGATCAATAAGATATTGGATATTGAGCAAGCCTTGCGCCATATTACGATTCATGCGCTCGATAGCTTCTTGACAAAGGGTATTTCCTGCTTCGGCCTCTTGGTAAATCTTGCGACCGTCCCAATCAGTCTGACCAGATTTTTCAATCACGTAGCGTACCATATTCCCAGTTGACGCTAGTTGCGACCAGTTGTTGAGCTTTTCAGCAGGGGCAAGGGTGGTCATGTAGCCAAATTCTCCACCCAGGCCATGGCGACCTCGATGAAGTCTACCATTGATAATCATGGCTCCGCCAATCCCTGTCCCAATCACGACACAGGCTGCATTTTCAAATTCTGGATGAGCTAGCAATTCACTGAGCCCAACGCAGTTGGCATCATTCTCTAGATGGACAGGCAGCTGATGATGGGCAAGGGCTTCATACCAAGAAAAGCCGTGGATGTAGGGCACCGCACTGAAGCCATCAATCACACCTGTTTCTTGATTGACCGCACCTGGAACGCTCATAGCAATCCCGCTATAATCCTGCTCTGACAAGCGCTGGTCTAGCCAAGCTAATAAATCCTCCAAGCTTTCTGGCGTTGGAATGCTTGTCTTATCCAATATTTTCCCATCAGGAGTCAGACTAGCAAACTTAATACCAGTCCCTCCGATATCAATCGTTGCAATGGTCATTGTTTTTACCATAAAAAGGGGCGAATCAGTAGTTAGTTCTTACCTTTTCGCCCCTCCTTTCTCTTTATGTTTACTTTTTGAAATTAAATTTCTTCTTTTTTGATGAATTCTGTACGAATCTCTTGCGGTGAAATGAGGCCTCTATGAACGGGGTATGGTCGTTCAAGTAGGTCAAGGAAGAGATGTTGACTTTCCGGTACACGCACATTTTCACTACACATATTGTAGTAGCGAAGAACATAGCCTTCTTCATTTTCAGCTACCTTAAAGGCTGTTGGACAGATTTGCGGTATGCTGAGAACAGAATGGCTCAAGAGGCTACCAGTCGCAGCCACGCTACCCTCTTGTTTTGCAACTTGAAGAGATGTGAATGGTGTCTGCAAGGCTTTAGCACGACGGAAAGCTGAGAAGCGTTCTTGGGCTTGGTGACACTCAAGAGCAAACTCGACTTCAAACTCACGCAAGCATTGGGCTTCTGGTGTTGGGAAGTAACCCCAGTCACCCAACTCACCTGATGCACGCAAAATCGTCACTGCAATGGTGTCGTCTCCAAGGATTTCGTATTCATTCAATCCCTTGTTGGATACAGTCACACCTTTTTCATCGTCATACAGACTGACAAATGCTTGTTGGTGTTGAGGATTTTCAGGATTTTCCCATGAAGCAGCTGGTTTGTTTGGTCGTGTCACCACCTCATAGATGCTCTCTGAGTCATTGCTTGTACGCGTGTTATGAGTCTTGACCAAGAGACGGATACGGTGGTCTTTGGCAGTGTTGGTAAAGCGAGTCTTGCAACGGATTTGTGGATTATCAACGAAGATAGTCATCTCAGTTTCCAGAGGAAGGCTTGTCAACTCTTCTGACCGTCCTGCTTCACGCTTCATAAACTCGACGATGCCTCTTTGTTCCGCATCTAGTTTTTCATCCGCACTGACAGGCACGGTCAATTCATGTTTGAGCAAAATCTTAGCGTAACGAGCTGTGTTTTCCAAGACCTCGTAGCCCTTAAGCTCTGCATAGATTGGCTCTGTTCCTTTTGGTTGGAAATAGATATACTCATTTCCAATGTCCCCACGGTCTTCGAAGCGGATAAAGTCTTCATAGGCTTCGTGAGTTGTCTTGTCATAGACTGTGATGTTGTCATCCACACTCACCGTTACAAATGGTGTATCAATCACTCCGTTTTGGTAAATACCATCGCGGTGTTCTTGTTCTCCTTCCAGCAATTGGAAGGTTGTCCAAGAAAGCGGCGCTAGGTGAACTGGAATGGTCACGCGCACTTGTCGGGCGATACGAGCTTGGCGGAACTTGTCTTTTGGTAAATCGTACTCAAAATTAGCTCCGAGGTCTTCAATTTTAGCCTCTACAGGACGCCCATCCAAGTCCTCCACATGGTAACTTGGCAAGGTAAGAGCAGCCATCTTCTTGTAGCCTTCTGTTGGATGCAATTCCTTGAAATCACAAGTCGCAACATCAATCACTGTGCTGACAGTATCGACCTTATCATGCAAGCCTGTATTAATGACAGTAAAGAGATAGTCACTTTGAGCTTTAGCTGTAGCGATTTTACCCTTCCACTCGTTGAGCAGGTTGCTCTTAACAAAGTTTCCGACTTGATTAACCTTGGCAAAACGAGTTTCCATTTCGCGGTGAACTTCGTCCACGCTACAGCCACAGATACTATCATGCGGCGCATTTTGCAAAAGAGTTTTCCAAGCATAGGTCAACTGGTCCTTGTGGTTATGGCCACCAGTGATAATAGTCAGTGGTTCTACAATTTGCTCTAGGAGGTTGCTATTTTCTTGGAAGGCTTGTTTGAGGTAAATGCGAGATGAAGAAGTGTTGGCAAGTGTGTACCAGCCGTCTGTTTCCTGACTGGTCAACTCACCTGTAACTGTTGATAATTGCTCTGGTAGGGCACTTCCCACGGCTTGGACATACTCATCAAAAGAACTATGAACAAAGGTTACATCTGGGAAGAGTTCATTTGCCACACGAATGGCTTCACTCAAATTTTTCTGGACAGGCTGATGGTCACAGCCGTTCATCATCAACCACTGATTGGTCGAAGCATAGTCACGTACGTCTGCCAGTTTTTGTTTCCAGAAGGTCAAGGCCTCGTCTTTATCAACTGGAATTTCATTCCCATTACTGTACCAGTTGGCAAAGAGGATCCCGAGGACACGACTTCCGTCCGCACCCTGCCAGTACATTTCTGAAAACTGAGAAGTAAACTGCTCATCTTCGAGGACTTGGTTATCAAATCCAATCGGCTTCACACCACGACCAAAAGCGGCCACGTGAATGCCTGATTTTTGAAGGATTTGAGGCGCTTGCCCCATATTTCCAAAGGTATCTGGGAAGTAACCAATCTGAGTAGATTTGCCCCATTTTTCACATTCTGCTTGACCAATCAATGTATTGCGGACATTGGCTTCACTTGAAATCAAGTAATCATCCTGCAAGATGTAAAAAGGACCAATTTTAAGTTTGCCTTCGTCGATGTATCGTTGGACTTTGTCGCGATTTTCAGGGCGAATCTCCAAGTAGTCATCAAGGACAATAGTTTGACCATCCAAGTGGAAGCTCTTGAACTCAGGGTCATTTTCAAAGAGATCAAAGAGATTGTCAAATAATTCCACCAACTGCATACGGTGGCTTTCAAAAGGCAAGTACCACTCACGATCCCAGTGACTATGTGAGATAATATGTACGACAACATTTTCCATGAAGTAAAACCTCATTCTAAATTTAAATTTTTATTGTTAACGTTTTTGGATGTAAATTTATGATTCTTTCCAAGAATCAGTTGCGCTAAAGCGTGTTACTTAGCGGATATCCAAGTAATCCAAGACCAACTCACAGAACATCATGTTAGCCCAAGAGAACCATTCACGAGAGTAGAGAGTTGGGTCATCTACGTGGAAGCTTTCATGCATGACACCTGTCCCCCCATCACAAGCAACCAGCTGATCCAGCAAGAATTTCTTCTCTGCCTTATCTGTCGTTGTCAATCCTTGGATAGAGAGGGCGATAGGCCAGATATAGCGATAGAAGGTATGAGAACTTCCGAGACCGCTAGCGTATTCTCCTTGGTAGAAATATGGATTTTCAGGACTCAGAATGGTACGGCGAGTGGCTTGATAAACTTCATCATCGACCGAACAGTAACCCAGATAAGGTGCAGCCAGCAGACTTGGTACGTTTGGATCATCCATGATGCTAGTATTTCCTAGACCATCCACTTCAAAGGCATAAATCTTTTCCCCCTTGCTGTTGCTTGTGTAGGCGTAGTTTTCAATTCCTTCTTGGATTTCATCCTGAAGACGCTTAGCGTCTGTGATAACACTCTGGCTATCAGCTAGGTTTAATGCTGCGAAGATCTCTTGCACATACCCCAAGACTACTACAGCAAACATATTTGACGGAATCAAGTAGCTATACTGGCAACAGTCATCACTCGGACGAAAAGCTGACCAGGTCATGCCTGTCACTGCAAAATCAGGTCCAAAGCCATCATTTACCAAGGTGTCTTCCTTGCGGTCCGTATCTCGAACAAAACGATAAGGAGAGTTCTTGTGGTCTTGTTCTACCTTCCACAGATGGAGAATCTCTTTAGTCGCTGCGACAAAAGTCTCATCAAACTGGCTAGTCTCACCAGTCTCTTTCCAGAGGAGATAATCCAGCTGCAAAGGATAGCAAAGTGAGTCCACCTCATACTTGCGTTCCCAAATCCAGCCATTAAGGTCTGTGTGGTCAGTCTCGTGGTGCCCCTTCCAGTTTTCCTCAATGTTAAAAGAGTTGGCATATGGATCCTTGAGAATCAAGGTCATCTGACGTTTAACCAAACCTGCAATGGTCTGACGCAAGAGGGGATCTCTTTTAGCCACATGCAGGTAGGGTCTGAGTTGGGCAGTCGAATCTCGAAGCCACATAGCAGGAATATCACCAGTGAGTACAAAGGTTGAACCATCTTCTAGGATTTCAACCGTATTGTCCAAGGTGTCTGTATAGCAACGCTCGAAAACATCCACCCACTCTGGATGGTCCTTAGCCCGCTCTGCCACTTCATCTAGCCATTCTCTAACAATTTCTTTTGAATAAATCATCGTGCAGTATCCTCTTTCAAACAAGTTTCATTTTCAGTATATAGCTTTTGAGACAGAAAATACATACACAAATGATAGTCATTTTTCTACAAAATAGTTATCTTTGAAACTCCTTTTCTAAAGGTTATCTTTTTCTGATATAATGTAGAAAAACAGCTAAAGGAAAGACTATGAAACCACTACTTGAAACCATCGATACTCGCTTTGGAACTGCTAGCAAGCATGCCTTTTCCCGGGGAAATACTCTGCCCTACACAGGCGTACCTTTTGGGATGAATTACTTTGTACCCCAGACCAGTGACCAGGAGGGCTCTTGGTTTTTCGATCCGCATCTGCCTATCTTTCAGGGGATTCGACTAACCCACCAGCCCAGTCCTTGGATTGGCGACTACTCTTGGCTCCTTCTGACACCTGTCACAGGCCAACTGTGTGGAGATAGCCTCTTCCAGCGTCAGTCTTCTTATGACATAGATAAGGCCTCTTTCAAACCTCATTATCTGAAGATTTTCTCCCTGCGCTATCAGATTGAAAGCCAGCTTACACCGACTTGCTACGGCGCCTCTATTCGTTTGGAGCAAAAGCAAGGCAAAGCCCTCTCCCTCTACCTTCACGCAGCAGATGAACTGACCGTGGAGCAAGTAGATAAGCGAACTCTTGCCCTGCGACAAGAAGGTAAAACTGAAACCAACAAAAATCCACTGATACTGTTCACTACCCTGCAAATGAATACGGATATTCTTGCTATCAGCCAAGAAGGGGGAGACTGGCGAATCGACCTGGCAGATAGTCATGCTGAAATTCAGCTAGCGACTTCTTTCATCTCTCCTTCTCAAGCTCTAATCAATCTACCTCAAAAAGATTTTGATAGCTGTAAAGCAAATGCCCAAGCGGACTGGGAAAATCTCCTCTATCGTTTTGACGTGCTAGAGACAGGAGAAGCTGACCGAACCTTCTTTGATCACTGCCTTTACAGACTCTTCCTATTTCCTCAGACTTTTTATGAGATTGATGAATCAGGGCAAGCCATCCACATGGATCTGGCTACTGGTACTGTCAAACCCGGTGTCCTATTTAGCAACAATGGCTTCTGGGATACCTTCCGTACCACCTTCCCCCTCTTTGCTCTTATCATACCTGAACACTATCACTGCTTTTTAGAAGGATTTCTCAATAACTACCGCGATACTGGTTTTCTTCCAAAATGGCTGGCTCCAGATGAACGGGGTATGATGCCAGGTACCCTTTTAGACGGTATTATCGCAGATAGCGCCTGCAAGGACATGGCCCCTGACCTAGAAGAAGAACTCCTCCAAGCCATGCTTGAAACAGCCAGTAAGACCGACCCTCTCGGTATCAATGGCCGTCACGGACTAGAGCAATATCAAGACCTGGGATACCTCTCTACCGACCACCACGAAAGCGTCAGCCACACCCTAGACTATGCCTATAGCGATTTTTGTATCGCTAGCTGTAGCAAAAAACTAGGGAAAACAGAAATCGCTGAAACCTACAAGGTTGCATCACAAAATTACCGCCATCTATTTGACGCTGAAACAGGTTACATGCGAGCGCGTGATGGTCAAGGAAACTTCCGCCCTGACTTCTCTCCTTATAATTGGGGACGCGACTATGCCGAATGTTCAGCCATCCAAGCAACTTTAGGTGTCCTCCACGACATCCCAGGCTTGATCCAGCTTATGGGTGGAAAAGAAGCCTTTAACAACTATCTTTTAAAAGCCTGTCAGGAGGCTCCCCTCTTTGAGACAACAGGCTATGGCTACGAGATTCATGAAATGAGCGAGATGGCTACTGCTCCTTTTGGGCAACTCGCCATTTCTAACCAACCTAGCTTCCACATTCCTTATCTCTTCCGCTACAGCGATTACCCTGACTACACTGCCCTTCTCATCAAGACTCTCCGTCAGAAGGCCTTTCATCCAAGCTGGCAAGCCTGTCCTGGCGATGAAGACAATGGTAGTCTCTCTGCTTGGTACATCTGGTCAGCTCTCGGATTCTATCCAACCTGTCCAGGCAAGCCCAGCTATGATCTCGGAATCCCTCTCTTTGACCACCTCCGTATTTACCTAGCTAAAGAAAATAAATGGCTAGATATTCATACTGAGCAAAACCACAGCCATTTTAACTTTGTAAAAGAATGTCGACTGGACAAAGACCTAGTATCAACTATTCAACACCAAGATCTCCTAAAAGCTGATCGGCTAACCTTCACCCTTAGCTGGTTGCCAAGTCATCCGTCCACTTCCTGAAATACAAAAATCTCCTAGCAGGCTTTCCTGCTAGGAGATTTTCTTATGAGAGGTACTTGTTTAAGCTTTGAAAATCGGATTTATCATCTGATGTTTATCAAACAATCTACCAATTAAGCTTCTTCGTCTTCTTTACGACGACGGCCTGCAAGACCAAGACCAAGTAATGCACTTGCGGCAGCTGCTACCATAGCTACAGTAGAATCTGCTGTACCTGTATTCGGCAACTCTTTAGCTGCTTTACGCGCGTTTGTTGCTGCTTCTTGGCTAGCATTAGCTGCTGCTTGAGTAGTAGCTGGAGCTACAGCTGGTTTTTGAGCAGCTTGGTCGTTAGCTGGAGTTGCATGATCAGTTGATGAAGCAACTTTCGCCATGAAGTCTTCGATACGTTTAACCATTGCATCCACTTCTGCTTGACTTGCGTCTGCATTAGCAAATACTTTCTTAGCATCTGCTGATAATGCATTCGCTTCTTTTGCAGTTTCTGCATCAAGCTTAGCTGATTCTTTAATGATCAATTCATCTAATTGATGGATAGCACCTTCTAACTTAGCTTTATTCACTTTTGCATCAGTGTTATTAGCTGCGTTATTGCCAGAAGTTCCATTTCCACCATTGTTTGGAGCTGAAGGACGTTGTTTAAAGATATCTTCAGCGGCAATTGCTAAAACTTTACCATCTTTAGTTACAACAGTTGCATTTCCTGCTTTATCGAAAATAACTTCTACCACATCAGCATTTGCTCCTTTAATCTTAACTTTTGCAGCTTCTTTTTCTGCATCTGTTAAGTTATTGAGGTCTGCTACTGTTTCTTTTTCGAAGTCAAGGTTGATGTTATCTCCGCTATTCTTAACTGTTACATCACTTGCTGTTTTCACTAATTGGTCTTTTGCAATTGATACTGTATTTCCATCTAATGTGACTGTTGCGTTCCCTTTATCGTCTACTACTACAGTCGCTCCTGGATTTACTGCTTCAATTGCTTTCTTAACTGCTGCTTTTTCAGCATCTGTTAATTTTTCCTTATCAGCTACTAATGTGCGAATAGCAGGAGTTTTAACAGCTGTATTCTTAGCTGCATCTGCCAAATCATCTGCTGGAATGACTAGGTCTAAAGCTGGAATGTTAAGAACTGTACCATCACCTTTAGCTACTGTTGCATTACCCTTATCATCCACTACTACAGTTGAACCTGGGTTGACTGCTTTAACCTTATCTTCGATCGCTTTCTTCTCTTCTGAAGTTAGAGCATCTGGATTTGCTACTACAGTTTTAGCTGCTGGTGTATTTACATCATTACCTGCATTTTCTTTAGTGATATCATCTTGTGTTTTCACTAAATCAGTTGCTGGAATGACCGCTGTCTTACCTTCCGGAGTTGTAACTGTTGCGTTCCCTTTATCGTCTACTACTACAGTCGCTCCTGGATTTACTGCTTTAACCTTATCTTCGATCGCTTTCTTCTCAGCATCTGTAAGTTTGTCTGGGTTAGCTACTACAGTTTTAGCTGCTGGTGTATTCACATCGTTACCTGCATTTGGTTTAGCTGCGTCTTCTCCTGACTTAGTCAAGTCTGTTGCTGGGATAACAG
>DXLD01000053.1:0-9551 GCA_019414935.1 Streptococcus sp. | reverse complement strand
GCCTTGGAAACAGCCCCCGCCAAATCACCATCAGCGACCCAGGCCATTCCTCCTTGGAAAATAGGATAATCAATATTCAATAATTCTGTAATACGCGTTTTCATAGTGCCTCCATCGTTTCTTGCTTACGTAATAGTTCGATATCGTCATAATTTGACAATCAAACTATTGCCTAAACAAGAGGGAGCGGGTTTCCCTACTCCTTCTATCTTATATTCTGCTTATTTTGTTTGCTCTTCAACGTAGGCAACCAAGTCACCAACTGTTTTCAAGTCATCTTCTGCTTCGATTTGGATATCAAAAGCATCTTCGATTTCTGAGATTACTTGGAACAAGTCCAATGAATCTGCGTCTAAATCATCAAAAGTTGATTCAAGTGTTACTTCTGATGCGTCTTTTCCAAGTTCTTCAACGATAATTTCTTGTACTTTTTCAAATACTGCCATGATAGGACTCCTTTAAAATAAATAGTTTTTTTATAACAATGTGTTCACCACATGATTACCTAAATTGTAAGAATGAGCGTGCCCCAGGTCAAGCCTCCACCAAAGCCTGATAGAAGAACAGTCTGGCTACCGTCTAAACGGATGAGGCCTTGTTCTACACACTCTGAAAGTAAAATCGGGATACTGGCTGCACTGGTATTTCCATACTCCATCATATTTGCTGGAAGTTTAGCTCGGTCGACACCGATTTTTCTAGCCATCTTATCCAAGATACGGTCATTAGCCTGATGAAGTAGTAAATAATCCAAGTCTGTCGCCTCTATAGGAGACTCATCAATAGTCTGTTTGATAGACTTGGCTACATCTCTAATGGCAAAATCAAAGACTGCGCGTCCATCCATCTTCAAAAATGAATCTGCATTTTCTTGATCTGAAAATGGAGAATGCAAGCCTGAATGTCCATAGGTCAGACACTCACTGCGACTTCCATCGCTATTGAGACTCTCAGCTAAGAAATGCTCTTGCTCGCTAGTTTCTAGCAAGACTCCACCAGCACCATCTCCAAACAACACAGCTGTTGATCGATCTGACCAATCAACTGCCTTAGAGAGGGTTTCACTACCAATCACTAAGCCTTTTTGAAAGCGACCAGAAGCGATAAACTTTTCAGCAGTTGAAAGAGCAAATACAAATCCACTGCAAGCCGCTGTTAGGTCAAAAGCAAAGGCCTTATTAGCACCAATATTAGCTTGAACACGAGCAGCTGTAGAGGGCATCATCGAATCTGGAGTAATAGTAGCTAGAATGATAAAATCCAGCTCTTCTCCTGTGATTCCAGCTTTTGCCATCAGTTTCTTAGCAACCTCTGTAGCCAAATCACTAGTAGATTCTGTTCTTGAAATATGCCTTTGACGTATTCCCGTCCGACTTGAAATCCACTCATCATTGGTATCCATAATCTGAGCCAAATCATGATTTGTAACCACTTGCTCTGGCACATAATGAGCAACCTGGCTTATTTTTGCAAAAGCCATTATCTCAAATCCTCCAAAAATTGATAAAGATTAGTCAAACCTTTGCTCATAACCTCAATTTCTTGCTTACTCATACCATCAATGATTTTTTCAACCATTGCCTTGTGGAAGCGTTTATGTAGCCTATGAACCAAGCGACCTTTCTTTGTCAAATGCAGATGTACCACACGTCGATCATGTTCTGAACGAATGCGTTCAATGTAACCCTTGCGTTCAAGATTATTCAAACTAGTCGTAACTGTCCCAAGAGTCACCATCAACTCTTTTGACACTTGACTTGGTGTCACATCTGGAACTTTTCCAATCACATCAATCGTATGCATTTCTTTGATGGAGATATCCTTGAAACGACTACCTCTCAAGCTAACTTCCTCAATGACGAGGACATTGTTAAATATAGATGTTAAATATTCATTAATTCGTTGGTAGTCCAATCTTTCCTTCCCTCCTTTTCAAAAAAACTTTTAGAATCAAAACATTTGACAAAAGAATTATATCAAAGTTCAAAGAATGGTGCAAGTATTTTTTTATTTTCCTGTAAATTTAGGTCTTCTTCTTTCCGAATGAGCCCGAACTCCCTCTTTGAAATCCTCTGTTTGAGCTAAGGATTCCTGTAGGTTCAGTTCTAAAGTAGCATAATCCTGCCAATCTTTAAATTGGCTCTCCCAGACCAACTTCTTGATAGCAGCATAAGAATTAACTGATCCACGTCTTAATTTTTTAAGAAGCTGTTCTCTCGTCTTTTCAAGTCTATCAGCTTCACAGACGCGGTAAACCAGCCCCCATTCTAAAGCTTTTTCTGAGGTCAAAGCCTCACCTGTCATAGCTAATTGAGCAGCACGCGTCACACCAATACTGCGGCTCAAGAAATGAATCCCTCCTGCATCCGGAGCCAAACCAACGCCGACAAAGGCTTGGATAAACTTAGCCTTATCCGTTGCAAGACAGAAATCTGCAGCTACAGCCATATTGGCTGCAGCACCTGCAACAGCTCCATCAACCTCCATCAAGACAGGTTTAGCAATTTGCTTGATTTTATAAGAAATCGTATTGACCAATTCTGCGATTTTCGTCAATGATGGAATATCATCCTCATCCACTGCCCGCTTCATCTCTACCAAATCTCCCCCAACAGAGAAGACCTTTCCCTTGGCATTGATCAAGATAAAATGCACAGCTGGATCCTCTTCTGCCAGAGTCAGTGCTTCTAAAATTTCCTCACACATGGGAATATGAAAACCATTCGCGACCTCAGGACGGTTTAAGGTAAGGATTGCCAAATCTTCTTCAAGCTGATAAATAATGTGTTCCATCAGGACTCCTTTTTATTTTATAAGCAGTTTAAATTATTCTATTTTCAAAGTATATCTTTTTTAAAATCAGAAAGCAAGAAAAAATCAACTGAAAGTGTCTCAGCCGATTATAAAGAATCGCTTTATCCTAGAAAGCATCTTATTTTCTTCATTGAAAAAAGGCTTTCTTTCTGCTATAATCGTATAAAATACTTACTTTAGGAGTTCTTATGAAGGTTGTTAAATTTGGAGGTAGCTCTCTTGCCTCTGCTAGTCAATTAGAAAAAGTTTTAAACATCGTAAAAAGCGATTCAGAGCGTCGTTTTGTAGTCGTTTCTGCGCCTGGTAAACGCAATGCTGAAGATACTAAGGTTACGGATGCCTTGATTAAATACTACCGCGACTATGTTGCTGGTAACGATATTAGTAAGAGTCAAAACTGGATTATCGACCGCTATGCTGCTATGGTTAGTGAACTAGGTCTTAAACCAACTGTGCTAGAAAAAATTTCAAAAAGTATTCGCGCCTTAGCTACTCTTCCTATCGAAGAAAACGAATTTCTCTACGATACTTTCCTAGCAGCCGGTGAAAATAACAATGCTAAATTGATTGCTGCCTACTTTAATCAAAACGGTATCGATGCACGCTATGCGCACCCTAGAGAAGCTGGTATTGTGGTCACAAGTGAACCTGGTAACGCTCGCATCATTCCATCAAGTTATGACAAGATTGAAGAATTGACAAATGCAAATGAAGTTCTTGTCATTCCTGGTTTCTTTGGGGTTACCAGGGAAAATCAAATCTGTACCTTCTCACGTGGAGGCTCTGATATCACTGGTTCTATCATTGCTGCAGGGGTTAAGGCAGACCTCTATGAAAACTTTACGGATGTTGATGGTATCTTTGCAGCTCACCCAGGTATCATCCATCAACCACATTCTATCCCTGAATTGACCTACCGTGAAATGCGTGAGTTGGCCTATGCAGGATTCTCAGTCCTTCATGATGAAGCTCTTCTACCTGCCTACCGTGGAAAAATTCCTCTAGTTATCAAGAATACCAACAATCCTGACCATCCAGGTACTCGTATCGTTCTAAAACACAGTAGTGATGAATTTCCAGTTGTGGGAATTGCTGGTGACTCAGGCTTTGTCAGCATCAACATGTCTAAATACCTTATGAACCGTGAGGTTGGATTTGGACGCAAGGTTCTTCAAATCCTTGAAGATCTTAACATCGGTTGGGAACATATGCCAACAGGTATCGACGATCTTTCAATCATCCTCCGTTCTCGCGAACTAACTCCTATCAAGGAAGAAGAAATCCTTCGTCAGTTGGTTCAAAAGGCCGAAGTAGACCATGCAGAAATCGAGCACGACCTTTCTATCATTATGATTGTTGGTGAAAAGATGAAGAGTCATATTGGAGTAACTGCTACTGCAACGCGCGCGCTATCTGAAAACAAGATCAACATCCAGATGATGTCTCAAGGTTCTAGTGAAGTTTCTATCATGTTTGTTGTCAATAAAGACCAAGAGAAAGCAGCAATCAAAGCCCTCTACAATGCCTTTTTCGGTGAAAGTAAGGAAGACTAAGCATGGCTCAATCACTTAACAAAACAGTGCTCCTCAATACGACAGGCACCTCCTACCTCTCTATAGCTGGAAAAGTTGGGAAATTCCTTGTCGGAGATCAGGCTTTGGAATTTTACCCAGATGTCAATGTTGAACAATTTATCCAGATTCCTTGGAGTCATATCAACCAGATTGGAGCTAATGTCTCTGGTCGCAAAATCAGTCGCCACTTCGAAGTCTTTACAGACAGAGGAAAATTCCTCTTTGCTTCAAAAGACTCAGGTGCCATCCTCAAAATTGCTCGCGAAAAACTGGGCAATGACAAGGTCGTCAAACTTCCGACCCTGATTCAAACCATTAGTCAAAAATTTAAAAATCTATTTGCAAAAAAGTAGAAACTTTAGTATAATCATAGCAACGGATAAGTAGGTTATCTTCTTCTTTCAGAAAGTCTGCGGGTGCTGCGAGCAGATAGGAGGGATAGGTGAAATTCTACCGTTAGTAACAATTGCATACACAATCAAGTGCACACCTGTGAAGTTGGATGGAACCGTGGCCCTGCCACTCCAACGCTTTGTCAGGTGTGCTTTTTTCATAAAGGAGTTCTTATGTTAGATATCAAACGTATTCGTACAGACTTTGATGCTGTCGCAGAAAAATTGGCTACACGTGGTGTAGATGCTGCTATCTTAAACGAGATGAAAGAAATCGATGCTAATCGTCGTGACATCTTGGTCAAGGTTGAAACTCTCAAAGCAGAGCGTAACACAGTTTCTGCTGAGATTGCTCAAGCTAAGCGCAACAAGGAAAATGCAGATGACAAGATTGCTGCTATGCAAACTCTATCTGTTGAGGTTAAAGCTTTGGATGCTGAATTGGCAGAAATCGATGCTAAATTGACAGAATTTACCACTACTCTTCCAAATATCCCAGCTGATAGCGTTCCTGTTGGGGCTGACGAAGACGACAATGTTGAAGTTCGCCGTTGGGGTACTCCACGCGAGTTCAATTTCGAACCTAAACCTCACTGGGATCTTGGTGAAGACCTTGGTATTCTTGACTGGGAACGTGGTGGTAAGGTAACAGGAGCTCGCTTTCTCTTCTATAAAGGACTCGGTGCTCGTTTGGAACGTGCTATCTACAACTTTATGTTGGATGAGCATGGTAAAGAAGGCTATACAGAAGTCATCACACCTTACATGGTTAACCACGATTCAATGTTTGGTACTGGCCAATATCCAAAATTCAAGGAAGATACTTTTGAATTGAGCGACAGCAATTACGTCCTCATTCCTACAGCTGAGGTTCCTCTAACAAACTACTACCGTGATGAAATCCTGGACGGTAAAGACCTGCCAATCTACTTCACTGCTATGAGTCCATCATTCCGTTCTGAGGCTGGTTCAGCTGGTCGTGATACTCGTGGCTTGATTCGTTTGCACCAATTCCACAAGGTTGAAATGGTTAAATTTGCCAAACCAGAAGAATCTTATGAAGAATTGGAAAAAATGACAGCCAACGCTGAAAATATTCTTCAAAAACTCAACCTTCCATACCGTGTCGTTGCTCTCTCTACTGGAGATATGGGCTTCTCAGCTGCGAAAACTTACGACTTGGAAGTTTGGATTCCAGCTCAAAATACCTACCGTGAAATATCAAGCTGTTCAAATACAGAAGATTTCCAAGCCCGTCGTGCCCAAATCCGTTACCGTGATGAAGCAGATGGCAAGGTTAAATTGCTTCACACCTTGAACGGTTCTGGACTTGCAGTTGGACGTACAGTGGCTGCTATTCTTGAAAACTACCAAAATGCAGATGGTTCTGTGACCATTCCAGAAGCACTTCGTCCATACATGGGTGGAGCTGAAGTCATCAAACCATAAAAATAAGGTTTAGCTATTTCTAGCTAGACCTTTTTTCGTAACCAAATCAGATAAGCGCCTAATACAAAGAATAAAATAGTTAGACAAATAACGGTTTCAGCTACTACCAGATAATCCAGAAATGGAAGTTTCAAGATTCCCTGAGACATCTTGAGCGCGATAGCTGTGCTAATGGTTGGGAAGGGAAGGGCTGAGAAGGATGGTTGAAAGCCTTGTTTTAAAATATTGGGCAGGCGAGTTAAAACAAAGAAAAAGAAGGATTGAGAAGCCAAAATCATGACGATTAAGACCCAATTTGGTAAGCTCTCTCCTCCAACTCGAACAAGGGAAGCCAAGAGTAGAGAGAAAGGAGCACAGTAGATTCCTTCTTGCGCAAGCAAGGCTAGCGGGAGTGGATGTTTCTTTAAATCGCTATAAATAAGCGGGTAGAGATAGAAGGTCAAGAGAAATCCAAAAATCAAGGTCACATAGGCAATTTCGATGATACCTACGAGAGGATAGGTCAAGGCTGCCACTGCTATCCCCACATAAAGCACCGTCCAGCTGGGAGTAGAGTTTACTCTCTTACATGGATAGGCAAATTTAATTGTAAAAATAACAATCAAGGCCCAATCCAAGAGAAAAGAAAACCACCAGAGTCCTTGCGCTACTATTGGCAAATGAGGGAAAATGCGAAAGACATAAGTCGATAAAATCATCCCAGCCATGGGAAAGGTCCCCATTCCTGACAAAAGAGGAGGCTTAGTCAATTCTTGCTTGGTTTCCTTCCAACTAAACAAATGCAAAATCAGAAAGTAAATCCACAAAATCAAACCTGTCAGACTAAGCAGATGGGACAGAATCGGTAACGTATCTAACATAAGATTTCCAGCTCCTGCCAAACCTAGCAAACAACCAGAAAATACCAAGGGGAGTTTTTTCATCTTAACCTCCAATAATCATGTTAGTTTCAGTATAGCATAAAAGCGCTTAAATGAGGACTTAAAAAAACGAAGTCCGATTATTTCAGACTTCATTTTACTCAGATATGAATTAGGCATAAGGTTGCAATTCTGGATTAATTGGGGTATTAGCTAGATTATTGGCATAGTTACAGAGGCTTGCTAGGCTGACACCAAGAACCACATCCAAGGCATTTTGTTGGGTGTAGCCAGCTTCTAGAAACTCAGCCAAGGCTTCATCTCCCACACGTCCCTTGGTATTGATAACCGCCAAGGTAAACTTAGCTAGGGTGTCCAATTTAGGATCTGTTTCAATTGGAGTCCGATTGCGGAGGGCTTGAAGAAGGTCATCGTTCATCTGGATTTGTTTGATTGAAAAGGCTGTGTGACCTGCGACGCAGAAGGCACAACCATTGGTCACAGCTGCCGTGATTTGCACCACTTCACGCTCAACGGGTGTCAGGCTGTTGCGACGGTTGATAGCTCCGACAGTACGGTAAGCCTCTAAAGCAGTCGGTGCATTAGCCAAGAGACCGATTAGGTTAGGAATATAGCCATTGTTATCTTTTTCTACTGTTTCTAGAACTTCTTTCACTTCTGCTGGTGCTGATTCTACTGTATGGATTGTAAATGTTGTCATTATAAAACCTCTTTTCATGTTGTTGAAATCTAGTCTATCACAGATTCTATACCGTGTATAATATATATTTTAAATTGCATCGATAGAAATTTTTTATAAAGGCAAAAAAATCACACGCGAGGTGTGATTTCATTATTTGTCAAAATACTTTTTAGTCTCAGCAATAACGACTGGCGATAAAACTAAGAGAGCAATCAAGTTTGGTAGAGCCATTAAGGCATTCACGATATCCGCGATAATCCAAACCATATCCAACTCGATAAATCCTCCCAACAAGACCATGAGCACAAAGACTACACGGTAAAGCCAGATAAAGCGAACCCCAAATAGGAACTCAAAACAACGTTCCCCGTAGTAGTTCCAACCTAGAATTGTCGTGAAAGCAAAGAGCACAAGGAAGATGGTTAATAGGGCAGGTCCAAAGTGTGAAAAGACTGTTGAGAAGGCTGACTGAGTCAAGGCAACCCCATTCAAATCACCACTCCAAACACCAGTTACCAAGATGGTCAAACCAGTCAAAGTACAGATAATGAGGGTGTCAATAAAGGTTCCTGTCATGGAAATCAAACCTTGCTCTACTGGTTCGTTTGTCTTAGCTGCAGCTGCTGCAATGGGAGCCGAACCCAGACCAGATTCGTTCGAGAAAACACCTCGCGCTACACCATTTTGAATAGCCATCCGAATGCTAGCACCGGCAAATCCACCTACTGCAGCAACAGGACTAAAAGCTGATGTCAAGATTAAAGCGATTGTGCCAGGAATTTTCCCTATATTAAAGAAAATAACTGTCAGAGTTCCCAAAATATAAATGATAGCCATAAAAGGAACAACAGTAGTTGAAACCTTAGAAATGGACTTGAGTCCTCCAAAGACTGCAATCGCTACAAAGACAGACAACACAAGAGCTGTGATAGCTGGCGAAATAGCCGTTGTATTTTGGATAGATTCTGTAATCGAGTTGACTTGGGTGAAGGTTCCAATTCCCAATAAAGCTACTAGCACACCTGCCAGGGCAAAGAAGATAGCAAGTGGACGCCACTTTTCTCCCATCCCTAGAAGGATATAGTGCATTGGCCCCCCCGCTACTGCACCATGGTCGTCCTTAGTGCGGTATTTGATAGCTAGTAGTCCTTCCGCATACTTGGTAGCCATTCCAAAGAAAGCAGCCATCCACATCCAAAAGAGGGCTCCTGGTCCACCGACCTTGATAGCTGTCGCCACCCCGATAATATTTCCCGTACCAACTGTCGCTGCTAGGGCTGTACACAAGGCCGCAAAGCTGGATACATCTCCATGCCCCTTGTCCTTAGTAAAAATGAGTTGAAAGGCCTTAGGCAGACGCAAAACCTGCAAGAGTCCTAGACGAGCAGTTAGGTAAATCCCTGTTCCGACCAATAAAATCAAGAGGGGCGGTCCCCAAGCAAAAGCATCAATTGATTTAAGCAATTCTAACATTCTATTCTCCTATCTTTTCAACCCCAAAAGAAAGAGCACATGCAAGATACATGTACTCTGGAATGCTTAGATAAATGCTAAAAAGCGGTCTATCCTAGCTCTGTCCTTTTACCTGAGAGTTTGAGCAGTTGCCTGCCTTGCCCCTTCGGTGCCTTTACGGTCTCTCCAGAGTTCCGTCCATTTACAGTCATGGAAAATCATACGATTCGCCACTTCTATTAAACTTCATTCGGTGTTGGTATTTAATTGATTCTTATTTTACAAAAAATGTTGGCTTTTGTCAATG